>CAZQOV010000138.1:0-8804 GCA_964595055.1 uncultured Bacteroidaceae bacterium
GGAAGAGAGAAAAAGAAGAAGAAGGGAGGAGGAGAAGAGAGAGAAAGAAAGGGGAAAGGGAAAAGGAGGAGGAAAAAAAGGAAGGAGAAAGGGAAAAGGGAAAAAGAAGGAAGGGGAAGGAAGAAAAAGGAAGGGAAGGGAAAGAGGGAGGGGGGGGGGGGAGGGAGGAAGAGAGGGGGACCGCCCAGAGGGCGAACGAAACTCCAAAGGAACTTGAGGAAGAACGCCGTCTTTTTTACGTAGCCATAACCCGCGCAGAAGAGAAGTTGTATCTCAGTTATGCAGGTTCAAGATACAAATGGGGCCTGTTAAGTCATTGTAATCCGAGTAAATTCATTTCCGAGATTGACGAAAAGTTCCTTGAACTACCCCCTAACTTTGGAAAACAGGGTATTCAGGATCCTTTGGATTTCGGTATCCAGGAAAGCCGGTCAGATTCTATTCATAAAAAAGTTTCCAATTCAGGTCCTCTCACCCCTGCCTACGGTAAAAAACTCATTAAAGTAAAAACCGGTGAAAAGCATGAGGGAACCGCAAATGCAGGTGAAAATGGTAAGCTTACAATTGGGGCCAGGGTTGAACATCCCAGGTTTGGAAAAGGAAGAATAGACAATATTGAAGGAATAGCACCCAACATAAAAGCTACTGTTATTTTTGATAATTTTGGCAAGAAACAATTACTATTAAAATTTGCAAAACTAAGTCTTCTGGAATAGAGGATTTTGAACATCCGCCGAATTACATTAGCTTTGCACAAAATATATTCAATGGATTACGACTATAATACAAACAGAAAAAAGCTCAATCTTCCTGAATATGGAAGAAACATTCAGAAAATGGTTGATCATGTAGTTCAGATCGAAGATCGTGAAGAACGCAATAAGGCTGCTCATACTATCATTAATATTATGGGCAATTTAAATCCACACTTAAGGGATGTGGGCGATTTCAAACATAAATTATGGGATCATCTTGCGATAATTTCAGGATTCAAAATTGACATCGATTCACCTTATGAGCTGCCAACCAAAGAAAAACTTGAAGGAAAGCCCAACAAGATAGCTTATAATCAGACAAACCTGAAATACAAACATTACGGCAAATCACTTAATATGATGATAGAGAAAGCTGCCGCGATGGAAGAGGGGGAAGAAAAAGATTATCTTATCAAGCTTCTGGCCAATCACATGAAGAAATCCTATCTTACATGGAACAGGGAGGCTGTAGATGATAAACAGATCTTCCTTGATATGAAAGAATTATCCGGTGGAAAAATTGATCTCTTAAATGAGGATATGCATCTGCATGAAACCCGTGATATTCTCCATAAAACCCGTAAAAAAAAAGGTCCCAGAAAATCCAATAAGTAAAATTTTTCAAGATGAGCAGTTTCCGGATTGAAGGAGGTCATAGCCTGAAAGGGGAAATAATTCCCCAGGGCGCAAAAAATGAGGCACTTCAGATCTTGTGTGCGGTTTTGTTAACTAAAGAAGAAGTAAGGATTAAAAATATCCCACGCATCCGGGATGTACTGAAACTCATCGAACTTCTCGGTGATCTGGGAGTTGAAGTAAAAGAAAATTCACCTTTTGACTTTAGCTTAAAGGCATCGGAAATAGATATTGCTTTTCTCGAGACAGATTCCTATAAAGAAAAAAGTGCAGCTCTGCGGGGATCAGTCATGATAGTGGGCCCTCTGCTGGGTAGATTCGGAAAAGCTTTTATTCCCAAGCCCGGAGGAGATAAAATAGGCAGAAGAAGGCTCGATACCCATTTTATTGGTTTTCAGAAACTTGGCGCGAAATTTGATTTTGACCCGGTTAAACAGCAGTATTCTGTTGACGCTTCAGCGTTAAGGGGAACATCAATGCTTCTTGATGAAGCATCGGTAACAGGAACGGCTAATATCATTATGGCAGCTGTTCTGGCAAAGGGTAAAACTACCATTTACAATGCTGCCTGTGAACCCTATATTCAGCAATTATGCAAGATGCTTAACCGGATGGGGGCAAAGATCAGTGGAATAGCCTCTAACTTACTTACTATTCAAGGCGTTGATGAACTTTCCGGGACCGATCATACTATCTTACCCGATATGATAGAGGTAGGCAGTTTTATCGGAATGGCAGCAATGACAGAGTCGGAAATCACTCTTAAGAATGTAAGTATAAAAGATCTTGGGGTTATACCGGATTCTTTCCGCCGGCTTGGTATTAAGCTGGAAATGCGGAATGATGATCTATATATTCCATCACAGGATCATTACGTGATCGAAACTTTCATCGACGGCGCCATCATGACCATTGCCGATGCACCATGGCCCGGACTTACCCCCGACCTGATCAGCATAATGCTGGTTGTTGCCACCCAGGCAAAAGGTTCTGTCCTTATTCACCAGAAAATGTTTGAATCCAGGCTGTTCTTTGTTGATAAGCTCATTGACATGGGCGCCCAGATCATACTTTGCGATCCACACAGGGCAAATGTTATAGGTCTGGATAAGCAGATCAAACTCAGGGCCACAAACATGACCTCGCCCGATATCAGAGCCGGCGTGGCCTTACTTATCGCAGCAATGTCGGCTGAAGGCACCAGCACAATTCACAACATCGAACAGATCGATCGCGGCTACCAGTTCATTGAGAAGAGGCTGAACAGGATTGGTGCAAGGATTGAGAGGATGGAGTAATGAAGCCTTTTTAGACATGGTTTTCAGGTTTTACAAAACTTACTTATATTTCTTTAAGGTCGCAATTTGCGATCTTAAAATATTTTATCTCTCAGCGGATGGAGTTTTTCCAACCTGCTCTGCAAGCTTGTGCTTTTGAAACAGCTTGAGCTCTTTCCTGTGTGTAGCTAAAATGGATAATAAAAGTAAAACGGTGGTGAAAACTTTTGGAAGCATTCCTGCTTAAAACTGATTTGCAGCAAAAATTTGTGCAGTAAATTTAAAAGCCCGAAAAATCCGGACTTTTAAATTATCATAAAATGTCTTTTGAATCATTTATTATCTTTTCAGGGATATTTAATAATGGAGGATGCTTTCCCTTATTAAAAATGCTATCAAGTAAAATAAGCTTATTTCATATTGACGAATATTCTACCACTATTCCATAATCTGGATTATATAATACATAATTACCCAGGTCATCTTCGTCTTTTTCAGAATAATATTCAAAAATATAAATAGGAATACTATCAAGATTACCAATATTGAACCTCTTTAACTTTTGTAAATTATATTGTCCCTGGTGTTTGGCCTTTCTTCTTCCCCATATTCTCAAACTAATTTTTTTTATATATATTTGCACAAATTTAAATATGTAGATAATAAAAACTTGAAAAAATAATGAAAAACCTGTTTTATTTACTGATTATCAGCACCCTGCTTCTGGCCGGGGCATGCTCGGGTGAGCAAGCAAACGGAAAAGAAGAAGCCACCACAGAAACAAAAAAATCTGCTGAGGCTAAACCCGAAGCAAAAGTCGGATTGAATGTTGGCGAGAGAGCACCTGATCTTGAGTATCCCTCACCTGACGGAGAGCTTATTAAACTTTCATCACTCAGGGGACAAGTGGTACTTATTGATTTTTGGGCAGGGTGGTGTCCACCATGCCGAAGGGAAAATCCGAATATAGTGAGAACATATGAACAGTATAAAGACGAAGAGTTTAAAAATGGAGATGGATTCACTGTTTATTCTGTTTCCCTGGATCGCACAAAGGAAATGTGGGTAAACGCTATAGAAGAGGATAACCTGAATTGGAGAAATCATGTGAGTGATCTCAAATACTGGGAATCTGTGCCCGCGGCTATTTACCAGGTAAGAGGAATTCCTTCCAGCTGGCTGATTGATGGGGATGGAATAATAGTGGCAAAGAATTTAAGAGGAGAGGCATTGCCAGCCAAATTGGAGGAGCTGGCTAAATAAATTACTGAAGCTGGCTGTATAATAACTTAAGAAGCATTTAAATTTTTAGTAGAGAAAATTCATGAATTTTCTCTACTAAAAATTTAAATGCTTCTTTTTTTCAAATATCCCCTGTCATTTTGTCCATTTATAAAAATTGGCAAAAAATTTGTTAGTATTGCAGCCGAAATTGTATCATTTTAATCCGAAAAACCAATGGCAAAGAAGTCATCAGAAAAAGTAAAGAACAATATTCCTGAGGAACAGGAAGTAAAAACAGAAAATCGTGAAGCTGAAGAATCCGGAAAGGATGATAATTTGAAAAATAAAAATATAAATTCCGAAGAAAAAAAGGAAGAAGAAAAAGAAGTGACAGACAAGCAAAAGGAAAAAGAAACTGCAATAGCAGATCCTGAGGAAAAGATAAGAGAACTGCAGGAAAAATATTTGAGATTATCAGCAGAGTTCGACAATTACCGTAAGCGAACACTTAAAGAAAGGACAGAATTATTTAAATCTGCAGGTGAAGAAACCATTACAAAAGTTTTACCTGTTCTCGATGATTTTGAGAGAGCGCTTGTATCAATGGAAGATGCCAGTGATATTGAAGCTGTAAAATCCGGAGTTCAGCTCATTTACAACAAACTAAGAGAAACTTTGGTCCAGCAGGGTCTTAAAGAAATTCCCGCACAGGGGGAAGAATTTGATACCGATAAACATGAAGCAATCACAAAGATCCCTGCACCCGATAAAAAGATGAAAGGTAAGATCGTTGATGTGGTTGAGAAAGGTTATTACCTGAACGATAAGGTAATAAGGTATTCAAAAGTTGTAATTGGAGAATAAAAGAAGGAATAAAATAAATGTCAAAAAGAGATTATTACGAGGTTCTGGGTGTTTCAAAAGGAGCAACGAAGGAAGAAGTAAAGAAAGCTTACAGGAAAATGGCACTCAAATATCATCCCGATAAAAATCCGGATGATACTGAAGCTGAAGTTAAATTCAAAGAAGCCGCAGAAGCCTACGAAATATTATCTGATGATAATAAACGAACCCGCTATGACCGATATGGTCATTCAGCATTCCAGGGTGCAGCCGGCGGTGGTGGATTCCATTCCGGTGGTATGACCATGGAAGATATTTTTGAGAATTTCGGTGATATTTTCGGTGATTTCGGATTCGGAGGATTTGGAGGCAGCCGCAGATCGGGCCGCAGGGTATCAAAGGGTTCAGATATAAGGATAAAGGTTAAGCTCAATCTCTCTGAGATTGCCAAAGGAAAAGAAAAAAAGGTCAAGGTCAAGAAATATGTGGCCTGTGATAGTTGTGATGGTACAGGAGCTAAAGACGGATCAGCATTTTCCACCTGTTCCACCTGTGATGGTGCCGGACAGGTAACTCGTGTTTCCAATACTTTCCTGGGACAGATGCAATCAACAAGCATTTGTCCAAGCTGCAGCGGTCAGGGAAAAACTATAACCTCCAAGTGTGATAAATGTTATGGTGAGGGTATTATTTCAAAGGAAGAAACAATTTCCTTCAATATACCCGCAGGAGTAGCTGAAGGAATGCAATTGAAAGTTGCCGGTAAAGGGAATGCTGCAAGAAGAGGTGGAATAAACGGAGACCTGATTGTCCTTATCCAGGAAGAAAAACATCCTCACCTGATTCGTGACGGCAATGATCTGCTATATAACCTATACCTCGGATTGCCGGATGCAATTCTTGGTTCCACGGTTGAAATACCAACCATTGAGAGTAAAGTAAAGATCAAGGTGGAACCGGGCACGCAACCCGGCAAAATGCTGAGACTCAGAGGTAAAGGCTTACCTGATGTGAACGGCTACGGATCGGGAGACATACTGGTTTCTATTAATATATGGATTCCAAAACAGCTTACAGAAGAGGAAGAAAAAATATTTGATAATCTTAAGGAATCACCCAATTTTATTCCTCAACCGGATAAGAACGACAAGAGTTTTTTCGAAAGGATGAAAACCTTCTTTCAATAATATATTCATAACATTATGGAATTTCTCAAAGCCACCGGTGTGGTTAAACGTTTTTCTAACCACCTTGCCCTGGATCATGTAAGCACTGTTGTTCCTGAAAATTCGATCTATGGACTACTGGGACCCAACGGTGCAGGTAAAACCACCTTGATAAGGATTATTAATCAGATAACAGCACCCGATGAGGGTGAGGTAATTCTCAAAGGTCACAGAATCACACCGGAAGATGTAAGAAAAATAGGCTATCTTCCGGAGGAACGGGGGCTTTACAAGAAAATGAAAGTTGGTGAACAGGCTTTATACCTTGCCCAGTTGAAAGGTCTGAGCAAAAGTGATGCCATGAAGAAGATCAAGTACTGGTTCGAGAAGTTTGAGATCACCGACTGGTGGAATAAGAAAGTTGAAGAATTATCAAAGGGAATGGCCCAGAAGGTCCAGTTTGTAACCACTGTGGTTCATGACCCGGAACTCCTGATTTTTGATGAACCTTTCAGTGGTTTTGACCCTATCAATGCCAATATGCTGAAAAATGAGATCCTTGAACTAAAAAACAAGGGCTGTACCATTATTTTCTCCACTCACAATATGGGATCGGTTGAAGAACTCTGTGATCATATTTCACTTATCAACAAATCAAAAGTAATTCTTGATGGGAAGATCAATGATATAAAATCCCAGTATAAAACCAATACTTTTGAAATTGAATATAGTGGAGATCAGGTTAAGTTCAGAAATGCTCTGATTGGTAGTTTTGAGATTATAGAGGAAAAAAATAACGCAACTTCCCGTAAGGCACTTGTCAATATAGGCCATTCCGACAAGAATAATGACCTTCTGGCAAAGCTGATCCCGGAAGTAAGCATCCTTGCATTCAACGAAGTTATTCCAAGTGTGAATGATGTGTTCATCCGTGTTGTTCAAGAGACCAATAACGCCTAAAAGCATAAAATACCAGCCATGAATAAGATCTTTTTGATTATCCAGAGAGAATTCATTACCCGGGTCAGGAAAAAATCATTTATTGTAATGTCCATTCTCGGCCCCTTATTATTTGCTGCATTTCTGGTTCTTCCCTCCTGGCTTGCAACCATGGAAGACAAAGAAGTGAAAAAGATTGCGGTTGTTGATGAAACCTATATTTTAGGAAAAAACATTCCTGAAACGGAATATTTAAAGTTTTCATACATTCATGGAGCCGATCTTGAAACCATAAAAAACAATTTTACAAACCTTGATTATTATGGCATTCTCTATATTCCGGAAAACATCCTGACAAGCAACACATCAATACTGTATTCAGACAAACAACCCAGTTTGTCAACACGAATGCACATCTCCAATTCACTTGAAAATGAAATAGAAAAACAGAAACTCAAAGCTGAAAACATAGAAAATCTGGATGAGATACTGAAGGCAGTTGAAACCAGTGTCAATCTGAGGAATATTACCTTTACAGAGGAAGGTGAAGAACAGGAAAGCCACGCCGGATTAGCGATGGGAATCGGTTATGTTGGAGGTATGCTTATCTATTTCTTTATTTTTCTTTTCGGAGCAATGGTAATGCGCGGGGTTATTGAGGAAAAAGCCAATAGGATTGTGGAAGTAATTGTTTCATCTGTTCGCCCTTTCCAGCTTATGATGGGAAAAATTGTAGGCGTTGGTCTCGTTGGGCTAACCCAGTTTATTATCTGGGTAATACTCACCCTTGTCCTGGTTATTGGCGTTCAGAGGGCATTTTTTCCTGAAATAAATCAATCCCCAACCCAGCAGGTAATCTCCCAGGATATCATGTCCTCTTCTGAAGGATCAACTGTAGAATCATTTGGTGGCAGCGGGGAAAATATGGAGGTACTGGAAGAAATATTCACTTCACTGGATACTGTCAATTTCGGACTGATCCTTGGAATGTTTCTTTTCTATTTTCTTGGCGGTTACCTTCTATATGCATCTTTCTTCGCTATTATAGGTTCGGCTGTAGATAACGAAACAGATACCCAGCAATTCATGTTCCCGGTGACGGTACCTCTCATAATTGGTATTTTTGTAATGATCAATACCATTCAAAATCCTGAAGGTTCTATTGCTTTCTGGTTCAGTATAATACCGTTTACCTCCCCAATTGTAATGATGGTGAGGATTCCGTTTAATCCTCCGGTGTGGGAACTGATTCTTTCGATGGTTGTTTTGATACTGACTTTTATAGCTTCAGTGTGGATGGCTGGAAAAATTTACAGGACCGGGATCCTGATGTACGGTAAAAAAGTAAACTATAAGGAGCTTTGGAAATGGCTTCGCTATAAAAACTGATAATCATGCGTTTGGCAATACTCGATTTTGGCACAAATACTTTTAATCTTCTTATAGCCGAGAATCAAAACCAGAATGACGTAAAATTTCTTCATTCTTCAAAGGAAGCCGTTAAGCTCGGGAAAGGAGGGATCAATAATAAGATTATCCAGCCTGATGCAATAGATAGAGGACTGGAAGCAATAGAAAGGCATTTTGATAAAATCAGAGAATTTAAAGCTGAGAAGGTATATGCTTTTGCAACCTCAGCCATAAGAGATGCAAAAAACAGCAGGGAATTTCTGAGATGCATAAAGGAAAAATTTGATCTCTATGTGAACATTATTCCAGGAGACCGGGAAGCAGAATTGATCTACAAAGGAGTTCGGCATGCATGTGATCTTTCAGATGAAAAAACCCTCATCACAGATATAGGTGGCGGAAGCGTCGAATTTATTATTGCAGATAAAGATAAGATCCATTGGATAGAAAGCATTGACATCGGTATGGCAAGAATGCTGGACAGGTTCAACCCTGAAGATCCAATTTCGACAAAAACAGTTGATGATATTGAAAAATATTTCACAGAGAATCTT
>CAZQOV010000139.1:0-8801 GCA_964595055.1 uncultured Bacteroidaceae bacterium
AAACGGAGAATATGTTCAGGAAAGAATTCAAAGGACCTGAGCCTGATCTTTCTTTCATTGCGAGCGAAACGAATCTTCCTGAAGGAGTTATGAATGAAGAGGCTCAGGATAAACTGGTTAAAATGGTTTATGGAATCCCCAATGGTGTCATGAGAATGAGCACCGATATGCCGGATGTGGTAGAAACATCTACCAATCTTGCCATTGTGAATGTTGGTGAAGGAAAAATTGATACTCTTTGTTTAATAAGAAGTTCTGTCGATTCGGCTAAGTTCAGCGTAGGAAATATGACACAGGCAGTAATGGAGCTTGCTGGTGCAGAGGTAATCCACGATGGGATTTATCCCGGATGGAAACCCAACGTTGATTCACCGATCCTTCAGACCATGAAACGGGTTTATGATGATAATTTTGGTAAGGTACCGGAAATCAAGGTAATTCATGCAGGACTTGAATGCGGAATTATCGGAGATACTTATCCCAAGCTGGATATGATTTCTTTTGGCCCCACCATTAAATTTCCCCACTCACCGGATGAGAAGGTACATATTAAAAGTGTACAGAAGTTTTGGGATTATCTTGTTGAGACATTGAAGCATGTGCCGAAGAAATAAACCTTTAAAAAACACAGACCATCTGGGTTTTTTTAAACCCTGATGGTCTGTGTTTTTTAAAAGACTGCCTTCGCAATTTTTTTAATATTATCAGAAATACCAATGGTGTAATAATGAATCGCCGGAACTCCTCTTTCTTTTAATTCTTTTGATTGTTTAACCGCCCATTCCACACCCACTTCTTTGGCTTCGGCATTGTTCCTGCATTTTGCTACTTCAGAGACCAGTTCATTGGGAATATCAATGTGAAATACCCGGGGAAGGAGTTCGATATCCTTGAGACTTGTGATGGGTTTTAGTCCCGGAACAATAGGGACTTCAATGCCCGCTTTCCTGCAAAGCTCTACATACTTAAAGAATTTTTCATTATCGAAAAACATCTGAGTGACAATGTATTCGGCTCCTGCATCTATTTTTGCCTTTACAAATTGCATATCCGATTCCATGTTAGGAGCTTCAAAATGTTTTTCAGGATATCCTGCCACACCCACAGAAAAATCTGTTTTGGTGGGATCTTTCAAGTCCTGATCGAGATATATGCCCCGGTTCATATTCATGATCTGTTCCACCAGTTCAACGGTATGGGCATGCCCCCCTTTTTCGGGGATGAAAGTACGTTGTCCTTTCTGGGGATCCCCTCTTAAAACCAATAAATTATTCATCCCCAAAAAATTGAGGTCTATAAGGACATCTTCCGTTTCTTCCTTTGTAAACCCGCCACAAATCATATGAGGAACAACGGTAATTTGATACTTATTATGGATTGCAGTGGAAATGGCTACGGTCCCAGGGCGTTTACGAATGATCTTCCTTTCAAATTGTCCCCGTTCGTTTTTTTGGTACACCGATTCTTGTTGATGATAGGTTACATTAACATTTAGCGGGTCAAATTCGATCAAAGGATCAATGGAGCTATAGATGTCATTAATATCCCTGCCTTTTAGGGGAGGCAATAATTCAAAAGAGAAATAGGTTTCCCTGGTATTTTTTAGTTTCTCAGCAACTTTCATCTTTCAGGAGTGTAATTTAGGTTTGATGCTAACCATTTTTCAATGGTGAACATATCGGTATTTTTTCTTTTAGCGTAATCTTCTACCTGGTCTTTTCCGATTTTTCCGACGAAAAAATATTTGGATTCAGGATGTGCAAACATCAGACCGCTTACTGAAGCTGCAGGGTACATGCTGAAACTTTCTGTAAGTGTTATTCCTGTGTTTTTTTCTGCATTCAACAATTTAAACAATGTTTCTTTCTCAGAATGATCCGGACATGCAGGATATCCATGTGCAGGCCTGATGCCCTGGTAATTCTCAAGAAGAAGGTCTTCAAGTTCCAGATTCTCATCAGGAACATATCCCCAGTACTCTTTTCTTACTTTCTCGTGTAATAATTCTGTAAATGCTTCTGCCAGCCGGTCGGCCAGTGCTTTTAGCATTATGCTGCTGTAATCATCATGGTTATCTTCGAATTCCTTTATCTTTTTCTCTATACCGATGCCGGCAGTGGCAGCAAAAGCACCCAGGTAGTCAATTTTGCCACTTTCTTTTGGTGCAATAAAATCAGAGAGGCAGTAATTTGGGGTATTATCTTTCTTCTCTGTTTGATTTCGCAAGTTGATAAAGCGATGTATAATTGTTTTCCGACTTTCGTCAGCATAGACTTCTATGTTATCTCCCACAGAATTTGCCGGGTAAAAGCCTATGACTGCTCTGGCCTCAAGCCACTTCTCTTTTATGATTTTATCCAGCATCTCCTGTGCATCTGCGAAAAGTTTACGTGCTTCTTCTCCCTGTTTTTGATCTTCAAGTATATCCGGGAACTTACCTCTCAATTGCCAAACGACAAAAAAGAACACCCATGAAATATATTCTCTGATCTCTTTAATGGAATAATTCTTAAAAACCTTATTGCCTGTAAACCTGGGTTTGTAAATAGGAGAACGATCCCAGTCAATTTGGAAGGCATTTTTTCTTGCCTGTTCCAGAGGGATATAATGAATTTTTGAACCGGCACCGGAATAGTTTTCTCGCAATGCTTTATATTCATTACGGATGGCATATAGATAATCTTTTCTGTTTTTTTTGTTCAATAAATTGCTAACGACTCCCACACTACGGGAAGCATCCTTAACATGAATAACCCCGTTGCTGTAAGCAGGTTGAATTTTCACTGCAGTGTGAATTTTTGAAGTGGTTGCTCCTCCAATGAGCAGGGGTTGCTGGAAATTCTGTTTTTCCATTTCGGCTGCAATATTGACCATTTCTTCAAGAGAAGGGGTAATCAAACCGCTCAATCCTATAATATCTACCGCTTTTTCTTTTGCCACCCGGAGAATTTTTTCTGTAGGGACCATAACTCCCAGATCGATAATGTCATAATTATTGCATCCGAGAACGACACCTACGATATTTTTTCCGATATCATGCACATCTCCCTTCACGGTTGCCAGCAAAATTTTTCCTGCAGATTCGCCGGCTCCCGCTTCCCCTTTTTCTTCTTCAATATAAGGTAAAAGTTTAGCTACAGCCTTTTTCATTACCCTTGCACTTTTGACTACCTGCGGGAGAAACATTTTTCCCTCTCCAAAAAGATCTCCAACGATGTTCATGCCCGCCATAAGCGGTCCTTCTATCACTTTCAATGCCTGGCCGGTTTTTTTGTGTGCTTCCAATACATCTTCCTCAATGTGATCGGTAATTCCTTTGATCAGGGCATAATTAAGTCTTTCTTCTACAGTTTCTTTTCGCCATTTGTCTACTTTTTGGATTTCTTTTTTATCCGATTTTATACGTTCGGCAAATTCGATAAGTTTTTCAGTGGCATCGTCGTTTTTGTTCAACACAACCGCCTCGGTTAATTTGAGCAGGTCCGCAGGAATTTCATCATAAACCTGCAGCAGGTTTGGATTTACTATCCCCATGTCGAGTCCTGCTTTTATGGCATGATAAAGGAAGACCGAATGCATTGCTTCCCTCACAGTATTATTTCCCCGGAAGGAAAAGGACAGGTTACTGATTCCGCCGCTTACATGAGCGAAGGGCAAATTATTTTTGATCCATTTTACGGCTTCAATAAAATCAACAGCATAATTGTTGTGGTCCTCTATTCCTGTGGCAATAGCTAAAACATTTGGATCAAAAATGATGTCTTCCGGGGGAAACCCGACTTTTTCCACAAGCAGGGTATAAGCTCTCTTGCATACTTCAATCTTTCTTTCCAGGGTATCGGCCTGACCTTTTTCATCAAAGGCCATTACCACTGCGGCAGCCCCGTACTTCTTTATTTTTTGTGCCTGGTCCAGAAAAACCTTTTCACCTTCTTTTAAGCTTATTGAATTTACCACAGATTTTCCTTGTACACATTTGAGTCCTGCTTCAATTACTGACCATTTCGACGAATCGATCATTACCGGCACTCTCGCAATTTCAGGTTCAGCCATGACCAGGTTGAGAAATTTAACCATTTCTTTTTCAGCATCCAGCATGGCGTCATCCATGCATATGTCAATAATCTGAGCTCCACCATCAACCTGGTCTCTTGCAATATTCAGGGCTTCCTCGTATTTTTCCTCCCTGATCAGGCGGGCAAACTTTTTAGAACCGGCTACATTGGTTCTCTCACCAATATTGATAAAATTACTTCCTTCGTAAACCCTTAGAGGTTCAAGTCCCGAGAGTCTTAATTCCCGATTGTAAACGGGAAGTTTTCTTCCGCTCACATCTGCTGCATAATCGGCAAATTTCCGAATGTGTTCCGGAGTGGTGCCACAACATCCTCCTATAATGTTGACATAGCCTGAATTGATGAATTCCGCAATTTGTATTCCCATTTCCCGGGGACTTTCATCGTATTCTCCAAATTGGTTGGGAAGTCCGGCATTCGGATGGACACTCACATAGGCGGGGGTTTTTTCGGATAACTCCTGCAGGTAGGGTCTGAGCTCCTTTGCCCCTAGTGAACAATTCAAGCCAAGAGATAAAAGTTCTATATGAGAAACTGCATTAACGAATGCTTCCAAATTTTGTCCGCTTAAGGTTCGCCCACTGGCATCGGTAATGGTTCCTGAAATCATTACCGGTACCGAAATGTTTTTTTTCTCATTGAGTTTCTCAATCGCAAAAATAGCCGCTTTGGCATTGAGGGTATCAAAAATCGTTTCAATAAGGAAAATATCTACACCGCCTTTATATAAAGCTTCAATCTGTTCAAAATAGGTGTTCAAAAGTTCATCGAAAGTTACTGCCCTGAAGCCCGGATCATTCACATCGGGGGACATGGAAGCTGTCTTATTTGTCGGACCGATGGATCCGGCAACAAAACGCGGCTTATCCGGATTTTTCAGGGTAAATGCATCAGCCCTTTCTCTGGCCAGTTTGGCGGAGGCAATATTTAATTCGCTTACATGATCTTCCAGATGATAATCGGCCTGGGATATACGATTGGCATTGAAGGTATTCGTTTCAATTATATCGGCTCCGGCATCCAGAAATGCGTGATGAATCTCTCTGATGACCTCAGGCTTTGTAATAGACAGGAGGTCATTGTTCCCTTTTAACTCATAAGGAAAATCTTTAAATCGTTCTCCGCGAAACTCTTCTTCCTCTAATTTATACTTCTGTATCATGGTTCCCATAGCCCCGTCCAGAAGTAAAATTCTTTTCTCAAGTGCACAGTATAACTGATCTTTTCTTTTCATGCAATATGAATGCCGATTGATTAAAATAAGGGATTAAGAAGCTTCAAAAATACTATTAAATGTTTATTATTCAAAGCAGGGAAATGAGAGGGGATGGTATCGGTTAACAGGGAATTGACAATAATATGAGAAAGATAAACTAAACCAGGTTTTAATGTGAATTGTTACTAAGGGTGAAATTTTATTGAATAAATTTTAGATAGAGAGTCTGCTGCGAAAGACATTTATCCACATCCGCCTGGCGACGGCTTATGGAGAGGATTAGTCATATGTTTAAGACAAGTACAAATAAAGAAGCATAAAGAATTGCAGGCAATTGAGCAAATAGCAGATATACGCAAATTTCGGAAAGTAAGTTTTTGGAAGAGACGCACAGGATTGATGAGAAATAGTTATCAATTAGGAGTTATAGCGCTATTTTTCATATTTATTTCCTCGTGTTCAGCACGTTCCTATGTGCATAAAGTGAAAAAGAAAGTACGCTAATTTTCAGTTCAGGAATCTGGTTGATTAATCATGTTGAAGTTGAATTGCATGCCCGGGCGAAAAAGGAGCTTACAGATCTGGTTCTGGCGAGGTTTAGAAAACTCGGCGGAAATTATGTTTTTTCATTGAAAGTTTACGACCGGACACCCTGAATTCTGGTCCTCCAAAGTTTGAGTTTACAGAAGAAAGACTTCAACATCTTGAACCAACAACACTTTTCAATTATCTTGTGAATACGAAGATTAAATGGTTAATCGTTCAGCACTGGTTTTGAAGTTGCTGACCTTTGAACCCACCGGGGCAATTGTCGCATCTGCCACCTGCAGTTTACCTGAGGGGATTGGAGGCACAAGGAATTGGGATTACCGATATACATGGGTGTGCGATGCAGCCTTTACGGTGTATGCTTTTATGAGAATTGGTTTTACGCAGGAAGCCGCAGATTTCATGAACTGGATCGTTCAAAGGTATGATGATAATGATGAAAATGGAACACTTCAGATTATGTATGGAATTGATGGAAGAAAAGAATTGCATGAAGAAGTACTGGATCATCTCGAAGGATATCAGAAATCTGCCCATGTCAGGATTGGCAATGCTGCTTATGATCAATTACAGCTGGATATTTATGGTGAGTTGATGGATTCTGTATACCTGTTTAATAAATATGGTGACCCGGTTCCTTTGCACACATGGAAAGCTATGGTGAGGCATATTGACTGAACAGATGCTAGGTTATGTCAATTATTTGGGTATTTATTCGGAAGAGATTGGGTTAAGCGGAGAAGCGCTTGGCAATACTCCCCAGGCATTTACCCATTTGGCTTTGATTAGTTCGGGGTATAACCTGGATAAGGCGCTGTGAGGAGGATGAGGTAAAGAGGATGAGGTTGTATAATGAGGAAATAGGAAAAAGCCGTTTATGGCAACCGGTCATCGAGCGTAGTCGAGATGGATAATGAGATGAAGATAATATGGTTAATCAGGTCATAATCCTCTATCTAAAACGCTGAAGTAAATCCCAGTGAAAACCTTCCATAAGGATTATCCGGATCGGTGATAACCTCGGTGAATTCTGCCGAAAGTCTTACATTTCTTCTCAACAGGTAGCCGAAATGTAAGGTGAGGGAATGATAATCCGAGGGGTCATAATCCGATTCTACATAATTGTAAAGTCCAACAGCATACCAGTCGCTTTCATCTCCTTTGGGACTAAAGATGATTTCACCCAGAATCCCATGTGTAGTTACCTCAAGCGGGGTGGCTGAAGTTAATTCCGGAACAATCAGATTGCCGTCCTGACGGAAAAGATATTGCATATTAACTTCCAGTTTGTCTGAGGCGCTGAAGGTTGCATCACCGCCTATATAGGTTACATCATTGGTTATGAGGCCAATGTCCGATCTTGTGAGGTTTTCTTTCCCGTAATAACCTACTGCGCCTGTTCTCAGGAAATCTCCTATGTCCTGTGAGATTCTCCCAAGAAAACTTTTGTATTTATCTTTATCAAATAATTTCATCTCTCCGGTTTCTGATAACCCGTTGCCATTGACGATTTCCAGAATCAGATCGGTTGAGGTGGGGAGACTGTAAGAAAATAATATTCCTTTATCATATTTCATTGTTATGTCTGATAAACCTGGCTGTGACGTGTATACTGCATAGTCCTCGAAAGTGAGTCTCAGCTCTCTTTTGAAAAGGGGGTCCGAAACCTGGAATTGTCCCAGAATGATATCCAGTTCGGTATCAAATAGATTATCATACATGAGATAAGCATCCTCAACCCCGGCTACCTCTCCATGTTCATCCATGTAAAAATAGAAGTAATAGGCCAGGTGTTCTGAAATTTCTCCTCCGGAAAGCAACTTGATAAGATAAGGTGAAGAAAGATCGGTGCGTCCCTCACCATCAAAGGTGACCTGAACAAAGCCATCCATTCTTACAGCGATAGGAAAGTTGCGGATCAATGATAATTTGGGATCACCGGTATCGGTGAAATAACGAGGAGCCTGGTAATCCTCCAGTTTAAAACCATCACCTGCAAATTGATCCCCGAAGGGTTTTAATTTAGGAGTGGAGGGTGAATGGCATGTCATGCAGCTGATATTGTATTTGCGGGCAAAAGCAGGAATAGCAAGGGTTTCGTGAACACAAAATGCGGAACAAATGATAAGAAGTATTATTTTTTTCATAAGCTGATATTTTTTCAGGGTAAAACTGTAATTTCAATTTCCTGTTCGTTAACGGTCATAGCAGTATATTCCTCTTCAGGTACTTCAAGGTATTCACCCACAGGCTTTACAAGCAACCGGTAATTCATTTCTGCACGTATTGTTAATTTACCGGGGGTAATTTCATAAGGGAGGTTGAATGTATAGGTCTCTACTTTTGTTTCTCTTGGTCCAATCCGGTAATCTAAACCTAATGAGGCTGTGTTCCATTGCATAATTGTCATTCTTCCCTGCGGGTCAAAATAGGGCATTCTAAAGATCCTGTCACCAACTGGAACGTCTTCTCTTCTAAGGCCTTCAAAGTTTTCAATGCCCAAAGGCACTCCGAGATCCTGATAAGCCATGGCGTCACTAGCGATGGTATATTCTTCACCCTCAAAGCCTTTTTTATCGACCGGCAGGTGATAGCTATTTCCACCCTCATCCTTAGCTTCAACATGAAGCCATACGATCCGGTCTTCAACCGAACCAGTCGGGAATTTATGTCCGGTTTTCTGATTGTAAAGGGTAACGGTAAAAATTACCGGTTCACCGGGTACTGCTTCCTGTCTGTCTGGAGTGATTCGGATTTCAATAGTTCCCCTTATTTTTCCAGGATCATGTGCTCCATTGAAGAGGTGCATCTTTGTATCTTCATAGAAAGCTCCCATTTTTGCCGTCTTGGCAGGTCCTTCAGGCATATGGCAATCCTGGCATACAACGCCTTCTTCATAATAAGGCCCTTCTTTCAATTCCAGATGTGTCGATTTGACCCATACATCAAAAGGGCTTTTT
>CAZQOV010000140.1:0-8723 GCA_964595055.1 uncultured Bacteroidaceae bacterium
AAAACCATTTTCATATTTCTGACACTTACGGTTATTTTCACCTCCTCTTCAGTTATCAGGGTAGATTATCGCCAGGGACGATTTAATAATGTATGCAAAGACCTCCGTAATGATGTTCTCCTGTATTTCATTTTTATCGACACGAAAGAAACATCCCCCTGGACCGAGTTTGACATTATGTCCACCATCGATTCACTCGGTGTCGCCGTCCGCTGGCTTGAAAAGGCAGCAAAACAAAATAAGGTCGAGCTAACTATTAAAACCGATTATTACATCGGCAATGAATTTGCCACCATAAACCAAAATTTACCAGAGAAAAGTGTTGAAGAATCTTTGCTTCATCCTAATCTTAAAAAAGGCATAGAGGCACTTAACAAATGGGCGGATAATGTATCCAGAAAAGCAGGAGAATCTTTCTATTTGGTCGACAAAGATGGGATCCCAAAAACACAGCCTCCAAACGATGCGGAAAGACTTATTGCTCATCTAAGGGATGAGTACTCTGTTGAAAGTGTTGCCCTTATGTTCATGGTCAACAATTACTTCAAAACTGACCTTTCCGTTGCCCTCAATACACTCACCACCGAAGATGTGGAGTTTGCCATAGTTAGTTATAAGTATCCTTCTGAAATTGCTCATAACTTCCTGCATCTTTACGGTGCAGCCGATCTGCACGAAACTCCCTTCCGGCGTTCGGGCCGAAAGATAAAAATCGCAAATGATCTTTATCCCGATGATATTATGCAGGATGCTTACGCAAAAAATATTGATGAATTAAAGGTTTCAAGATATACCAAATATTTGATCGGATGGACCGATGAAATCGATCCTGAGTTTGAAGATCTGCTTACAGACAGGTTAATTAATTTCCTTTAATTTCCATAACAGATTTATGCACCCCATTTACCTGGACTATAACGCCACAACTCCCATTGACAGTGAAGTAGTGGAATTCATGCTTCCCTTTCTAAAGGAAAATTTCGGGAATCCCTCAAGCATGCATAAATTTGGAACAGAATCCAGATTAGCCCTTGGAGAAGCAAGAGAAAAAGTAGCCTCCCTCCTCGAATGTTCCCGGTCGGAAATTATCTTTACCAGTGGAGGAACAGAGTCAAATAATATAGCCATCCGGGGAATTGCCCATGCCCGGAAAGAATTGGGAAATCACATCATTACCTCGCAGATTGAGCATCCGGCGGTGCTGGAAGTTTGTAAAAATCTCGAAAGAGAGGGTTTTGAAATCACCTATCTGTCGGTGGGAAAAGAGGGGAAAATAAATCTCCATGAATTGCAGAAGAATATCAGGCCTTCCACAATCCTGGTAAGTATAATGCATGCTAATAATGAATCAGGTATCATTCAACCAGTAAAATCCATCTCTGAAATAACCCGAAAAAGAGGAATCATATTCCATTCTGATGCCGCTCAAAGTGCAGGAAAAATCCCTGTTAATGTGAAGGATACCGGAATCGATTTATTAAGTCTTGCAGCACATAAATTCTATGGCCCAAAAGGAATTGGGGCTCTCTATATAAAGAATGGAATCCGTCTGGAAAAAATCCTATTTGGGGCAAACCATGAAAAAAATCTCAGACCGGGTACAGAAAACCTTCTGGAAATTGCCGGAATGGCAAAAGCCGCTGAAATTGCAAAACGCGATCTGGAGAAAAATGCAAGAAATATGAGACTGACACGGGATCGACTTTATGAGATAATGAAAAAAGAGATTCCGGAGTGCAGACGAAACGGAGATCCTGCCTGTTGTCTGCCAAATACCCTCAGCATTAGTATTCCGGGATTAGATGCCGGAGCATTACTTGCCGGGATTCCCGAAATTGGCATTTCATCAGGAGCCGCCTGTCATGCTGATGAAGTTCATATTTCTCATGTACTCGAAGCTATGCAAGTGCCTCAGGAATATGCCCTGGGCACTTTACGTATATCTACAGGTAAGGCCACGACCATGGAAGAGGTCGAAAAAGCTGCAACACTTATTACAGATAAGATTAAACAAATTATATCGCCTGATAATGTTCGCTTGTCAAATTTACAGGAGCCTCAGGTAAAACTTACAAAATATACCCATGGAATGGGATGTGCCTGCAAGCTTTCACCCCGTCTGCTTGAAGAAGTCCTCAGCTCAGCTAAAATCCCGGAGAACCCGGATATTCTCGTAGGGAAGGAGTCATCAGACGATGCGGCTGTATACAAGCTTAATGATAATTCAGCGATTGTTCAGACCGTTGATTTTTTCACCCCGGTTGTTGATGATCCCTGGGAATTCGGTGCCATAACAGCTGCTAACGCCCTTAGTGATATTTATGCAATGGGCGGAATCCCCCTGTTCGCATTGAATATCGTTGCTTTCCCCCCGCATCGGCTACCTCTACAGGTATTAAAGGAAATTCTGAAAGGTGCCGAGGAAGTGGCCGAAGAAGCCGGCGTAGCCATTATTGGAGGGCATAGTATTGAAGATAATGAACCCAAATACGGTCTGGTAGTAACAGGAACCATACATCCTGATAAAATTTTAAGAAATAAAGG
Organism: uncultured Bacteroidaceae bacterium; assembly: GCA_964595055.1. GTDB lineage: Bacteria > Bacteroidota > Bacteroidia > Bacteroidales > CAYRTD01. The sequence continues at coordinate 2,545 of CAZQOV010000140.1, forward strand.
GGCATCCCAAAAAGATGCTGTTATTCTTACGAAAAGACTTGGTACCGGTATTCTAAGTACGGCATTGAAAAGGGGATTATTATCCAGAAGGGATCAAATATCGCTGTTCAACAGCATGCGCCTGTTAAATAAAAAAACATCCGAAATTATCCTGAATTACCCGGTTACATCATGTACCGATGTATCAGGATTTGGCTTGCTCGGACATTTGAAAGAGGTCTGCATCGCATCAGATGTAAGTGCAGAAATAAACCATTCTGATTTATTATTTCTACCCCAGGCTGAGGAGTTTTCAGCCGAAGGCTTAATTCCCGGCGGAACCGAGAACAACCTGAAGTATCTAAAACCTCATCTTGAAATCTCACCCACCGTACCTGACCATCTTATTTACCTGGCAGCGGATGCGCAAACTTCCGGAGGATTATTATTTACGATTAATGAAAAATATGCCATCTCAATCATGAAGGATTTGACCCAAAATGAAATTGAATGTGCCAGAATCGGAACCATACTCCCTTCCTCAAAAATGACCATCTACCTTAAATGACTCCGCAAAGACTCTGCAGTATTTAAGTAGAAAATGTCATTTTTTATGTTGCCTGGCACAACCTCTTTTTTTTTCAAAAAATGGCATATTATTTAATTTAATGTTATCTTTGTGTTAACTCAATGTTAAGATACCTGTTCTTAAGAGAAACATTTTTCTTTGTAAGAACGTTTAAATATTAATAAAAAGCTTATCGTTATGAAAACTTTGATTATAAACCTCGGATTACTTTTACTTTACACACTATCATTCGGGCAGATATCAGAAGGGGAAGATGGAAGGTATTATGCGGATAATAATGTCCTGTATAACGGTGTTTATCAGGAATATTTCAGCAATGGGAAACTCAAAATGGAAATGGGGGTGAAGAATGGATTAACAGACGGAATTACAAAAACGTATTTTCTCAATGGAGAATTGAAAGAAATTCGTTCCTATCTTGCCGGTAAATTTCATGGTACATGGATCACCTTTGATGAAAACGGAAATAAACTTGCCCAGGCAAATTATAAAAACAATAAAAAAGACGGAAAATGGTTAATTTGGGATGAAAACGGGGTACTGCGGTATGAGATGGAATACGAAATGGGAGAAAAAACCGGGTTATGGAAAGAGTACAGCCCTGAAGGACAGCTTCTAAAAGAAAAATCATACAATCATTAGCCTATTATGAATGAAGCAGTTCCTGTAATTTTTTAGTTGGAACAGATGCATTTAATCCCTGCAAACAATAGCAATTAAATTCAGGTTCCTCTGCCAGGCCAAATACATTCAAAAAAAAGTCCATAACTCCATCAAAAATTTATTACCGAAGGCAATCAGAAGAATTCTTAACGATTTCCTTTGCCTCACTAAAACCCGTAAAGCACTGCTTTATTGAAGCATAAACATTTTACTCCTTCTCTACGCTCAACTGCCATAATTCATGAAAAACACTCTGGCATTATGTCACCGGTTTCCCGTCTGAGAGCCGTCAAAAGAGGTTTTGGCCACCGATTTAAGAAACAAGGCTGGCACCTTGGCAGGGAGGCCATTCACTATTCCACGTTTTCTGTGTATCCTACCCATTATAACTAACGGTGCCCGGAAATGCTGATCCGTATGTCTGTTAATGCATGTTTCTGTTCTATGGCAGGCGGACAGGTAAGGGGACTACCTTCTTACTTTCTTAACGAAGACATTCCGGAACATTAAACCCATTTTTTCTTTCTCGGGGTTTTGCTAATTCCAGGCTTTAGAACATTAAGGAGTCGGGTAGTTTTTTTAGCTGGCATTTTTCAAAATACCAGTAGCCTAATTTGTTTTTTCTTACCCGGATCAAAAAAAAGATTTTTTTATATCGAAAATCAAAACCAATGTAGGAAATTATCGTATGAAAACATCATAGATAATAAGCTTCTGATAAAAATTTCGGCATCAATTGTTAATAAATTTAATCAGAAATTTAACGCCTTTTGTTTAGCTTTGTTTACTAGTTAATACGGGCATTTCATATAGTTTTGAATTAATAAAAAAAATGTTACTTTTACTACAATATATAATCAGCCATCCCAAATCAGAATCATAAAAATGATCTATATGAAAAATAGTTCTAAATTTTTACTCCTCGCTATATTGGTAATTTCTTTGATATATGGAGGATGTAAAACTGATAAATCTAATCAGGATGCAAGTAATAATGAACTTTCAGAAGGCTTTAATCAAGAGCTGGATGATGATCTTGTGGAAAAAATAAATACCGCAAAAAAAATCTTTTATTCCTTGCCTTCACCTCTGGAAACTGCAATGCTGATCAAAAGTGCGGACGCAAGTTATGATGAAAGCCTGATGAATCCGGTTTCTAATGCTGACGATTACAACACAAACATGGAGCTTGCTCTCAATCTCGGCATTTATTCCACTGATCTCAGCTATGCCAGCTTTTTCAATCAGACCCAGGCTACATTAAATTATATAGAAGCCGCAAAAAAAATGGCAGATGGTCTTGAAATTTTAGATGCTATCGATGAGCAAACCATCGAGCGATTGGAAGAAAACTTAAACAATCGTGATGTAATCATTGATATTATATCTGAAACCTTGTTAAATTCAACTTCTTTCCTCGAGGACAGAGGACTTCAGGCAACATCTGCCATCATTCTTGTAGGGGGGTGGATCGAGGGGCTTTACATTGCCACCAATCTGGTACCCGGGGAAATTGATCTAAATACCAATCCACTTGTTGAAAGAATAGTGGACCAAAAACTTTCAATGGACATTGTAATTAATCTGCTCGAAAATAACAAAGAAAGTATTGAAGTCCAGACACTGATGAAAGATATCAAAGAGCTCAAGAATATCTATGATAAAATAGAAATTGAACAATCAGAAATAACTGCAGTGGAAGATCCCAAAACGAATGTTACAACACTTAAATCGGAATCTTCCTATGAGATTTCGAGAGATGTTTTTGAGGAACTTTCTGCCAAAGTTGAAGAATTAAGAACCCGTTACATTTCATAAATACCAAATACCTTCATTATGAAAAGAAGTTTGTTTGTTAGTCTGCTATTGTTAAGCTTCATTGTTCTCCCTAATAATTCTAACGCACAGTGTAAACAATTTGCTAAAAATACCTGTAAAGTTGGGCTCACTCCCTACCAGCACGATGGCAATTACCATGCAGCAGTTCTTCTTGAAGGGGAAGAAGCTGAACTCTATAAGACCTTCTATTCAGGGACAGATTACCGAATTGGTGTTTGCGGAGCCAATAATCTGGGAAATATTGAGTTTAGCATAATTGATGGAAATGGAAAAGTATTACATAACAATGCCTATAATGATTATGAGTGGAAATGGGATTTTCGTCTGGAATCCAGTCAGCAATTAAAAATTGTCGTAAAAGTTCCTGTTACCGATGGTCTTGCGGAAGAGCCAAAAGAAGGTTGCGTGGCCATTATGTTTGGATTTAAAGAAGAATAAAAATGTTTTCGGAACCCCCGAATGAGCCTATGGAGAACCATAGGCTTTTTTAATTTTAAGAGATATGAAGCACAACTTATTTTTAGCATTATTTGGTTTGGGCCTGCTAACAAGCCCATACGGTGTTCCATCCTGTGACAAATTAATTAACGCAGCCATAAGCATTTCAGAGCCTGCTGACTCCTCCGGTCTTTCAGAATCTGAAATTGTAGAAGGCTTGAAAACGGCTCTTAAAATCGGAACCGATTCTTCGGTGGTCATGACCTCCAGAATGAATGGTTTTTATGGAGATCAGGCGATTAAAATCCTTTTACCTCCTGAAGCTTCGGTCATTTATGAAAATAAAGATCATCCTCTGATCCGGGTTTCAGGAATGGATAAAAAAATTGAGGAAGCAGTGATTGCCCTTAACAGGGCTGCAGAAGATGCCGCCGGAAAGGCCGGACCGATCTTTAAAAATGCAATAACTGGCATGTCCATAGCTGATGGATTAAGCATACTGAGAGGCTCCAACCCTGCCCATCCTTCTCCCTCAAGCCATTTTGACTCAACAGCAGCAACTGCTTACCTTAATTCAATGACCAGGGAAGCGCTCAGGGAAGAGTTTTCCCCTGTTGTCAATAACAGCCTGAGTCGAAAACTGATCGGAAATTATTCACCCAATGAGATTTGGACTTCACTAACTGTAGGTTATAATACCGTGGCAAAGCGCTCATTCGGAGCTATTGAGCCAATTGAAAACACCGATCTCGGAGCTTATGTGACCGAGGAAGCGCTTGATGGTATTTTTTTCAAAGTTGGCGAGGAGGAAAAAAAGATCAGAAAAGATCCCTATGCCTGGGCCAGGACAGCAGCCGGGAATATTTTGAAAAGGGTCTTTGGAAAATGATCCCTTAACCTAAACGCCCAACTTAGCTTTCAAATATTTTCCTGTATGCGATTTCTGCACCTTTACAATGTTTTCAGGGGTTCCTTCAAAAACGACTTCACCCCCTTTTTCACCTCCCTCGGGTCCGAGATCAATAATCCAATCGGCCGATTTTATAACCTCAAGATTATGCTCAATAACCAGAATTGTATGGCCTTTTTTTATCAAAGCATTAAAGGCTGAGAGCAGCTTGTTGATGTCATGGAAATGCAAACCCGTGGTTGGTTCATCAAAGATGAAAAACATAGCTTCAGAGGATCCTTCCTTTGACAGGAAATAGGCTAATTTCACCCGCTGACTTTCTCCACCACTTAGCGTGCTCGATGACTGGCCTAATTTTATGTAACCCAATCCCACATCCTGAAGAGGTTTTAGTTTTGTGGCAATCCTTTTTTCCAATGTACCCTTTCTTGCAGCGAAAAAGTCAATAGCCTCATTCACTGTCATTTCAAGAACATCATGTATGTTTGCCCCATGGTATCTCACTTCAAGAATCTCGTCCTTAAAGCGTTTCCCCTTGCATCTTTCACAAATGAGATGAACATCTGCCATGAATTGCATCTCAACCTTTATTATTCCTTCTCCCTGACATTCATCGCATCTTCCTCCATCTATATTGAAGGAAAAATGACTGGGTTTAAACCCTCCTTGTTTGGAAGCCTGCTGCTCTGCAAATAATTTCCGGATTTCATCGTAAGCTTTGAGATATGTGACTGGATTAGATCGGGAGGATTTACCGATTGGATTTTGATCAACAAGCTCAACATTGTGTATTCTGGAAATATCCCCGGTGATTTCATCAAACTTTCCTCCCTTTCCACTACTACCGTTGATGACCTTATTTAAGGCCGGGTAAAGCACTCCGCCAACCAGGGAAGACTTGCCACTTCCACTTACTCCGGTTATCACGGTCATGATGTTAAGAGGAAACCTGATGCTAAGATTCTTGAGATTGTTTTCCCGAACCCCTTTTAATTCAATATAATCATTCCACTTCCTGCGAAACCCGGGAATGGCAATCTTTTTATGCCCTTTTAGATAATCTGCAGTCAGACTTTTTTCAGCAGCGAATAACCCGTCCGCTTTTCCTGTAAAAATCACTTCGCCACCCAATCTGCCTGCACGTGGACCTATATCTATAATGGTATCTGCTGCCCGGATTATATCCTCATCATGCTCCACAACAACAAGCGTATTTCCAATGTTTTTTAAACCTTTCAATACGTCTATTAACAGGTGCGAATCCCTGGGATGAAGTCCAATACTTGGTTCATCAAGAATATAAAGAGATCCAACAAGGCTGCTGCCCAGAGAAGTTGCAAGATTAATTCTCTGGGATTCACCACCCGAGAGGGTCGAAGATAACCGGTTAAGGCTTAAATACCCCAGACCTACTTTCAATAAAAATGAAATGCGGCTACGAATCTCCATTAAAAGCCTTCCGGCAATTTTTTCTTCCTTTTCGGTGAGCTTAAGCTTTTCAAAAAAAACATGTAATTTATCGATGGGAATATTAACCAATTCTGTTATGGAAGTTCTATTAATCTTAACCCAGGAAGCTTCTTTCTTCAAACGCGAGCCTTTACATTCCGTGCATATAGTCTTACCCATATAGCGGGAAAGCATTACGCGGTATTGAATTTTGTATTTTTTCTCTTCTAACTTTTTAAAGAAAGCATTTAATCCTTTAAAATATTGATTACCATTCCATAATAGCTGCCTTTGGGGATCTGTCAACTTAAA
>CAZQOV010000141.1:0-8644 GCA_964595055.1 uncultured Bacteroidaceae bacterium
GACTTCCAAACCCATCAACCCATAAACCTATAAACCCATAAACCCATAAACCCATCAACCCATCAACCCTTCAACCCCGCAGTTAAAAAAAAAACCGCAGCCCAACAGCCACGGTTTTTATTATAGTATAAAAATACCTGATGCTACTCTTCTTCCTGCTCTTCCTCGTAAGTCTTAAGCAGCTGATCCTGAATGTCTCCGGGCACTTGTGCATACTCATCAAACTTCAGTGAGTACATGGCCCGACCATTTGTCAGGGAGCTGAGTGCTGTTGAATATTTATTCATTTCTGCAAGAGGAACTTTGGCTGTAATCTTTTCAAATCCTTTCTCACTGCTCATTCCCTGGACGATGGCACGGCGACCCTGGAGATCACTCATCACATCTCCCATTCTATCGGAGGGGACAAATACTTCAACCAGGTAAATCGGTTCGAGAATTTTCGGGCCGGCATTTTTAAAGGCTATGCTGAATGCATTTCTACCTGCAAGTTTAAAGGAAATCTCATTCGAATCAACAGGGTGCATTTTACCATCATAGACGAATACTTTGATATCTCTGGCGTATGAACCGGTTAAGGGCCCCGTTTCCATTTTTTCCATGATGCCTTTCAGTATTGCCGGAAGAAAGCGTGCATCAATTGAACCCCCTACTATACAATTGTAGAAAACCAGCTTACCGCCCCAATCGAGTTCGTGTTCTTCTTTGCCTCTAATGCTGATTTTGTATTCTTTGCCTCCGATTTTGAACATGGTTGGATCCGGTGCATCTTCCGTATAAGGCTCAATGATCATATGAACCTCGCCGAACTGTCCGGCTCCTCCAGATTGTTTTTTATGGCGATAATCAGCCTGGGCTGATTTGGTAATGGTTTCCCTGTATGGAATCTTTGGTGGGTAAAACTCGGATTCAATTTTGAAAACATTATCCAGATGCCATTTTACTATGTTCAGGTGATGTTCACCCTGACCGGACAATATAATCTGCTTTAATTCTTTTGAATATTCAATTCCAACGGTAGGATCTTCTTCATGTATGCGGCTAAGTGCTTCTCCAAGTTTTTCTTCCTCTCCTTCACTCAAAGGTTTAATTGCCGTTCTGTATTTGGGTTCCGGGAAAGGAATTTTATCAAACACAATATCAGCAGTACCAAGTGTATCATTGGTCTTAGTGGCTTTTAGTTTTACGGTAGCGCCTATATCACCTGCGGACATGGACGATAATTTTGTCCGGTTTTTCCCGTAAACTGCGAAGATTTGCGATATCCTTTCTTTATTCGATGTTCTTTGATTGGTAAGGTCCATACCTTCTTTGATCTCTCCCGACATAACTTTGAAAAAATTTACCTCACCAATATGTGATTCTACCGATGTTTTGAAAAAGAACATGGTCGTTTGTCCTGAAGAATCACAAGGGACTTCATTGTCATTTTTATCTTTGGGAGCAGGCACCTGATCGGGTGAGGGTAAAACATTGCTGATGAATTCAAGCAATCTGCCAACACCCATATTTTTTCTTGCAGAGGTGCAGAAGATCGGATACATTCCCTGATTACGGATTCCTGCTGATATTCCTTCCCTCATTTCATCTTCGGTAAGGGTTTCATTCTCAAAGAAAATCTCCATAAGATTTTCGTCATTTTCAGCAGCTTTTTCAATCAATTCATTTCTGAGCTCTTCTGCTCTGTCTTTTTCACTGTCGGGAATCTCTGTGATTTCAGGTTTACCTCCGTCGCTGGGGTATTTATACAGTTTCATTTGAATTACATCCACAACGGAATCAAAGGTAGGACCAGCATTCACCGGGTATTGGGTTACGGCTACTTTCCCGCCATACCGTTCCTTCATCATTTCGAGGGTTTTTTCATAATTCGTTTTGTCATGATCAAGATGATTGACAACAAAGATCATGGGTCTTTCAAATTTTTCCATCCAGCGATTATGAATCTCCGTACCCACCTCAAGACCATTCTGGGCATTGATGACCATAACGGCGGTTTCAGCGACATGTAAGCCCGAAACTATCCCTCCGACAAAATCATCTGCTCCCGGGGGATCAATGATATTAATTTTTTTATCATTATATTCCGTGTAAAGAATACTGGAATAAATTGAACTTTCGTTTTCATGTTCAATGGCGTTGTAGTCGGAAACGGTGTTCTTACTTCCCACCTCACCTCTTCTGTCAATTACGCCTCCCTGATAAAGCATAGCTTCAGCAAGTGTAGTTTTTCCTGAACCAGCATTTCCGAGAAGGACAATATTTTTGATTTGATTTGTGGTATATTTTTCCATGTTACTGATTATAGATTTATTATTTATGTATTCTCTTTGTTTTCAATAACTAACCTGAATTCATTGGGGAATGCAAAAGTAATAAATTTTTAAAAAGAGGCAATAACTTAAAGAAAAAACTGGCCGCTTGCATTCTCCCCTCCCTTTCTTCCTAAACAATGACAGAAGGAGGCCATACGTTTAGATGTTTTTGTCAATATCCTTTATCGTCCATAACTCCTTTGATACACCTTTAGTATTGAGCTAAGGTATCCCATGGCACAGGAGTGCTGAATTTATCACTGAGATTTGTTTTTTGGCAGCGAAAGAGCTTATGAGAAGGGAAGAAAATTCCGGAGGAAAATACTGCAATCAGAACCGATTGGGTAGGGAAAAAAGAAGGTAAAGTATACCTATAATATATGGACCCGGAATATGACTTTGAGAACCCCTTTTTATCACCGTTCTGATGATAAAGAATTTATAGAAAAATTATTGTTTTTTAAAAAAAAAGAATACCTTTGCAACCCGTTTTTAGGAAAAATATATATTAAACATTAGAAAAGATAGTATATGCCAACGATTCAGCAGTTAGTTAGAAAGGGCAGAAAAAAGATTGTTGAGAAGAGTAAAGCGCCTGCTCTTGATTCATGTCCTCAAAGAAGAGGAGTTTGTGTTCGTGTTTATACCACAACCCCGAAAAAGCCTAATTCTGCTATGAGAAAGGTTGCGAGGGTTAGACTTACCAACGGTAAGGAAGTGAATGCTTATATACCTGGTGAAGGCCATAATCTGCAGGAGCACTCCATCGTTCTGATCAGGGGAGGTAGAGTAAAAGACCTCCCGGGTGTGCGTTATCATCTTGTCAGAGGAGCTCTGGATGCTTCAGGTGTTGAAGGTAGAACTCAGAGACGTTCAAAATACGGGACGAAAAGACCAAAAAAATAATAATTTTCAGATATAATGAGAAAGACAAAACCAAAGAAGAGAATATTGCTTCCGGATCCGAAGTTTATGGATCCTGAAGTTACACGTTTTGTGAATAATCTTATGCTCGACGGCAAGAAAAGTATTGCCTACGCTATCTTCTATGATGCCATTGACATTGTTGCAGAAAAGATGAAGAAAGAAGATAAAGAACCTCTTGAAATATGGAAGCAGGCTCTTGAAAACGTGACTCCTCAGGTAGAAGTGAAAAGCCGTAGGGTAGGGGGAGCCACCTTCCAGGTTCCCATGGAAATTCGCGGTGAAAGAAAGGTTTCTGTCAGTATGAAAAATCTGATCCTTTTTGCAAGAAAGCGTTCAGGAAGGTCAATGGCAGAAAAACTAGCAGCTGAGATTGTGGCTGCGTATAATAATGAAGGTGGAGCCTTTAAAAGGAAAGAAGATACACACCGTATGGCAGATGCTAACAAGGCATTTGCCCATTTTAGATTTTAATGCAGGGTGCTTAGTTGATGAAGCAGGATTTAAAAAATACCAGGAATATTGGAATCATGGCCCACATTGATGCGGGAAAGACCACAACAACAGAGCGAATTCTGTTTTATACCGGTATTTCTCACAGAATGGGAGAGGTGCACGAAGGATCTGCTGTTATGGACTGGATGGTCCAGGAACAGGAGAGGGGCATTACAATTACTTCTGCAGCAACAACAACATACTGGAAACATAAAGATGCCGAATACAAAGTTAATATCATCGATACACCTGGGCATGTGGATTTCACGGTAGAAGTTGAGAGATCATTGCGTGTTTTGGACGGAGCCATTGCGGTTTTTTGTGGAGTAGGGGGAGTTGAACCTCAATCCGAAACTGTTTGGCGTCAGGCGGATAAATATAAGGTTCCAAGGCTTGCTTTTGTAAATAAAATGGACAGGGTAGGCGCTGATTTTTATTCGGTGGTAAATGAAATAAAAGAAAAATTAGGAGCCAATCCCATTCCCATGCAAATCCCCATCGGATCTGAAGAGAATTTCAGAGGGGTAATTGATTTGATAGAGAGAAAAGCTGTAATATGGTATGATGATGAAACCTTCGGTACAAATTATAATCTTGAGGATATCCCTGAGGAACTGATTGATGAAACGGAAGAATGGAGAGAAAAACTCGTAGAAGCTGTTGCCGTATCTGATGACACATTGCTGGAACGTTTTCTTGAGGATCGCTCTTCCATCAGTGTGGATGAATTCATGGAAGCCACCCGACAAGCAACCATTAAACGGCAAATTGTACCTGTTTACTGTGGGTCGGCATTTAAAAACAAAGGGATTCAGCGTTTACTTGATGGCATTGTCTCGCTTCTTCCCAGTCCGCTGGATGTCGAAGCCATAACCGGTATTGATCCAAAAACGGAAAAAGAAGTTAATCTTGATGCAGATCCCGGACAGCCGCTAGCGGCCCTGGCATTTAAAATTGCCACCGATCCATTTGTGGGCCGGCTTGCTTACCTGAGGGTCTATTCCGGAAAACTGCAGGAGGGCGTTATGGTGTATAATACCCGGACAGGAAAAAAGGAAAGGGTGAATCGTCTGTATCAGATGCATGCCAATAAGCAAAATCCCAGGAAGGAAGTTGATGCTGGTGATATTTGCGCTGCTGTTGGTTTTAAGGATTTAAAGACCGGCGATACACTCTGTGCGGTAAACAAACATGTTATACTTGAGTCGATGAGTTTTCCGGAACCGGTAATCAATGTCGCTGTCGAACCCAAAACTCAGGCAGATATTGACAAACTTTCACTGGCCCTTAATAAATTGGCAGAAGAAGATCCTACTTTCCAGGTCAAAACCGATCCCGATAGCGGTCAGACAATTATCAGCGGGATGGGAGAACTGCATCTTGAGATCCTGGTTGACCGGCTGAAAAGGGAGTTTAAGGTGGATTGTAACCAGGGAAGACCGCAGGTAAATTATAAGGAAGCCATAAAAACCACTGTTGAACACCGGGAAATCTTTAAAAAGCAAACCGGAGGAAGAGGGAAATTTGCCGATATTATCATTACTATGGGCCCTGCTCCAGAGGGTACTTCAGGACTTACTTTTGAGAATAATGTGAAGGGCGGGAACATTCCCAAAGAATTTATTCCGGCCATTGAAAAAGGATTCCGGGAATCACTGAGTAATGGACCCCTGGCAGGTTTTCCGGTCGACGGATTGAAAGTTACCCTTATTGACGGTTCTTTTCACCCGGTAGATTCCGACGCACTTTCATTTGAAATCGCGGCCAAACTGGCATTCAGGAAAGCAGCACCAAATGCTCAGCCGGTTTTGCTTAAGCCTGTTATGTCTGCAGAAGTGGTTACACCAGAAGAATATATGGGAGATATTACCTCCGATTTTAATAAGCGCAGGGGACAGGTAGAAGGGATGGAAGCTAAAGCAGGAGCAAGAGTCATTAAAGCAAAAGTTCCCCTGTCTGAACAATTTGGTTATGTTACGGTTTTAAGAACCCTTACTTCAGGGAGGGCTACTGTAACAATGGAATTTAGTCATTATGAGGAAGTGGAGAAAAACCTTGCAAATAAAATACTTGAGAAAATTAGTGGTAAAACATTTGTTTAACAGATAAGAAGAATGAGCCAGAAGATCAGAATTAAATTGAAATCGTATGACCATAACCTGGTCGATAAGTCTGCCGAAAAAATCGTCAAGACCGTAAAATCAACAGGTGCGGTTGTTAGCGGACCTATCCCTTTACCCACACATAAGCGGGTGTTCACGGTTTTAAGGTCAACCTTTGTGAACAAGAAATCAAGGGAACAGTTCCAGCTATCTTCATTCAAGCGTTTGCTCGATATTTACAGTTCAACTCCAAAGACTATCGATGCGTTAATGAAACTGGAATTACCCAGTGGTGTTGAAGTTGAAATTAAGGTATAATAAACTAGATAAAAAGTATAAAAATGCCAGGACTAATTGGTAAAAAAATAGGAATGACGTCCATTTTTGATGAAAATGGAAAAAATGTCCCATGTACGGTCATTCAAGCTGGTCCATGCGTAGTCACTCAGGTCAAAACTCTTGAAAATGATGGGTACGCCGCTGTGCAGCTTGCATTCGATGATAAGAAAGAGAAAAGGACCCCGAAATCAATGAAGGGGCATTTTCAGAAAGCTAATACTGCTCCCAAGAAGAAAGTTATCGAGCTCAAGGGTTTTGTGAAAGACTGGAAACCCGGAGATGTAATCACGGTCGATTATTTTAAAGACGATGTTTGGCTTGATGTTGTCGGAATCTCAAAAGGTAAAGGCTTTCAGGGCGTGGTAAAACGTCATGGTTTTGCCGGTGTGAACGATGCAACACATGGACAACATAACCGGGAAAGGGCTCCTGGTTCCCTGGGTGCATCTTCCTATCCTTCCCGAGTATTTAAGGGTATGCGAATGGCGGGGCAAACCGGAGGGAAAAGAGTAAAAGTACTTAACTTAAGAGTAGTCAAACTTATTCCTGAAAATAACCTCCTTCTTGTTAAAGGGTCAGTGCCCGGATCTAATGGTTCATATTTAATTATCGAGAAATAATGGAGTTAAAGGTATTTAACATAAGCGGCAAAGAAACAGATAAAAAGATCAAGCTTGAAAATGACATTTTCGGTATTGAACCGAATGATCATGCAATTTATCTGGATGTAAAACAATATCTGGCGAACAAAAGACAGGGAACACATAAAGCCAAAGAACGAGCTGAAATCAAAGGAAGTTCCAAAAAGATAAAAAGACAGAAAGGTACGGGTACCGCAAGATTTGGTGATATTAAAAACCCAATATTCCGTGGCGGAGGCCGGACATTCGGTCCCAGGCCCAGAGATTACGGGTTTAAACTGAACAAAAAGGTAAAACAGCTAGCTCGTGCATCTGCTCTTTCTTATAAGGCTAAAAATAAGCAGATTATGGTGGTGGAGGATTTTGCCTTTGACTCACCTAAGACCGGTACATTCGTTGATATCCAGAAAAATTTAAAAGTTGATGATAAAAAGTCGCTTTTCGTTTTAAAAGAAAAAAATAATAATTTATATTTGTCCTCGCGAAATTTACAGAACTCTAAGGTTTTAACTCTCTCAGAATTAAATACATACGAGATTATGAATGCAACAACTTTGTTGTTCGTGGAGAGTTCTCTTGATGTTTTGCAATCCGGGATAAAAAATAATTAAGGAAGAATAAGGTCATGGAAATTTTGATCAAACCCATAATCACAGAAAAATTCACCGAGCAGGGTGAGGAATTTAATCGTTATGGATTTCTTGTTCATAAAAATGCCAACAAGCTGCAGATTAAGAAAGCCATCGAGGACTTGTATGATGTTTCTGTGATTTCTGTAAATACAATGATTTACGGGGGAAAGAAGCAAAGCCGTTACACGAAGAGTGGGGTAATTTCTGGTAAGAAACCCACTACAAAAAGAGCGATTGTAACAGTTGCTGAAGGCGATACTATTGATTTTTATAGCAATATTTAAACAAGATGGCAGTAAAGAAATTAAAACCTGTAACACCAGGTCAAAGATTTAAGTATGGTTCTACTTTTGAAGAAATAAGTTCTTCTTCACCCGAAAAATCCTTGCTTAAATCATTGAAGAAAAGTGGCGGTCGCAACAATACAGGAAAAATGACCATGAGATACATGGGAGGCGGTCATAAGAGAAAATACCGGATCATAGACTTTAAAAGGGATAAAGATAATATGCCTGCAGTGGTGAAAACTATTGAATATGACCCGAACCGATCGGCAAGGATTGCATTGGTAGTGTATGAAGACGGAGAAAAAAGATACATTCTTGCCCCGCATGGTTTGAAGACAGGTGATACGGTTATTTCCGGAGACGGAGTAGCTCCTGACCTTGGTAATACCTTAGCCCTGGCCAGTATTCCGCTTGGTACTATAGTGCATAACGTCGAAATGAAACCTGGAAAAGGTGGAATGATGGTAAGAAGTGCAGGATCATATGCGCAGCTTACATCCAGAGATGGTAAGTATGCCATTTTAAAACTTCCTTCCGGAGAAATAAGAATGGTCTTAACAGCCTGTCGTGCCACCATCGGTAGTGTTTCCAATGCCGATCATGGATTGGTCAAATCGGGTAAGGCCGGTCGGTCTCGTTGGTTGGGCAGAAGACCCAGAGTTCGTGGAGTTGTGCTGAACCCGGAAGATCATCCCAGGGGTGGAGGTGAAGGACGTGCTTCCGGTGGTCACCCAAGATCTAGAAACGGAATGCCTGCAAAAGGGTACAAGACACGTAAGAAAAAGAATTTGTCCGATAAATTCATTGTAGAAAGAAGAAAGAAAAGAAAATAAATAGATAAGCTATGAGCCGGTCACTGAAAAAAGGTCCATTTATAGATTTTAAACTGGAAAAACGCATTACTGAAAT
>CAZQOV010000142.1:0-2518 GCA_964595055.1 uncultured Bacteroidaceae bacterium
GGCTCTTTCTTTTTCATAATGCTATATTCGGGATTCCTGAGGTAATTTGAAAGGGAGGGATTGAGTTTGGAGTGGGATTGGGGATTAGGGAGTTTGGAGTGTAGAGTTTTGATGTTCCGGGTTGGAAGAAGTTTCAAAGAGTTCAGAGAGAGGTTGATGAGTTGAAGGGTTTAAAGGTTGAAGAACCTAAGGGGTTGTGCCTTGATGCTGATGCATGGTCTATCGTCAAACCTGTTAATAATTTCATTCCCGGTTTTATCCTATAAGTAGTATTTTTGACCACAATACTATTGCCACAAAGTGAACGTTTGATTATTAAAGCGATTGAGCATGCGAAGAAGTTCGGTTATTTTTCTTGTCCTTTTTTTTCCTTCACTGGTATTTGCGCAGCGTATGACCCGGGAGGAATATATTTATGAATATAAGGACCTTGCCACGAGCGAAATGCTCCGAACGGGTATTCCGGCCAGTATTAAGCTTGCACAAGGCCTGCTTGAATCAAATAATGGAAATTCGACTCTCGCCAGAAAGGGAAATAATCATTTCGGTATTAAATGTCATGGCGACTGGAAAGGTCGCCGAATCCGTCATGAGGATGATGAAAAAAATGAATGTTTCCGCAGGTATAAATCTGTGTATGATTCCTATGTTGATCATTCCGATTTCCTCAAATACAGGAGTCGGTATGCCTTTCTTTTTGATCTTGGGATTACCGATTATAAATCCTGGGCAAAAGGATTAAAAAAAGCAGGTTATGCTACAAACAGAAAATATGCAGATATCTTGATACGGATCATAGAAGATAATGAGCTTCATAAATATGATCTCCTGGCACTCGATGAGTATGATCCTGAAGAAGATGCAGCTCTGGATGAAAAGGAGGGAGGGATACGTCCTGTGCTTATGAATAACCGGATTGATTATGTAATAGTAAGACCCGGAGATACGTTTGAAAGCCTTAATGAGGAATTAAGATTGCTTGACTTTGAATTGTATAAGTATAATAACCTGACCCCGGATTCTGCCCTGGAGGCAGGAGAAATCCTTTATCTTCAACCTAAACGAAACAGGGCAGAAAAAGGTATGGAATATCACATACTAAAAGCCAATGAAACGCTTTATGAAATATCTCAGGTGTATGGAGTAAAACTGGAGAAGCTTTATGAGAAAAACAATCTTGAACCCGGTGAAAATGTTCAGCCCGGAACAATAATAAACCTCAGGAAACGAAAGGAAGGGGGATTGTTTAGTTTTGGAGACCAGCAAGAAAGCATTCCGGAGGAAAATGATGAATTCCGTTTTGAGTTTGAGAATTGATCAGGATTCCATTCTCCATTTTTCCGGTTCCTGAAATCCATTCAGAAAGTCTTTGGTTTTCATCCTCTTTTTTCCTGCGGGTTTTAATTCCAGGATAGTAATATAACCATCCGGTACCGTAACTTTCATATAAGTTCTTCCATCCGAGATGATTTCCCCGGAGCGCTGATTATGCGCTGCTTTTTCAAATTCGGCTTGTAATACTTTTACCGGCAAATCGGGTTCTCCTGCCTTTTTCATAGTGGAAAAGGCAGCAGGGTAGGGGCTTAATCCACGGATTTGGTTATGTACTTTTTTGCCAGTCTCCGTCCAGTTGATCCGGCAATCTTCTTTAAAAATTTTCGGCGCGGTTTTCAGGCCCTGATTATCTTTTTCCAGCATTGGCTGGGGTTTTGTCTGTACGGTTCCCTCCATAATGGCTTTAACTGT
This sequence comes from uncultured Bacteroidaceae bacterium, assembly GCA_964595055.1. Classification (GTDB taxonomy): domain Bacteria; phylum Bacteroidota; class Bacteroidia; order Bacteroidales; genus CAYRTD01. The sequence goes on from CAZQOV010000142.1 coordinate 1,747, forward strand.
TTTTTCCACCAGTTCAGAACCTTTTACCATCATCCGGTCGTGCAGTTCTCCTGCAGTTTCGTTATCTCCAATATCCATTTCTTCCTGGAAAATCACCTCGCCTGTATCAATCTTTTCATCAATAAAAAACGTGGTTAGCCCGGTTTTCTTTTCTCCGTTCATTATGGCCCGGTTTATGGGAGCTGCTCCCCTGTATTGAGGCAGGAGTGATGCATGAAGATTAAACGTACCCCGGGAAGGGATAGACCATAGTTCTTCAGGCATCATTCGAAAGGCAACAACTACCTGTATGGTGGGTCTTAATTCTTTTATGCTCTTAAGAAATTCCTCATTTTTAAGCTTTGGAGGTTGGAATACCGGAATGTTATTTTGTTCTGCATATTTTTTTACCGGAGGAGCAGTCATTTTTTTTCCGCGACCCGAAGGTTTATCCGGTGCGGTAACCACAGCCACAATATTATAGCCTTTTTTTACCAGATGATCCAGGGGAGCCAATGCAAACTCGGGGGTGCCGAGGAATATTATGCGGGGATTCTTGAGCATGGTTGATGGATTATGGGGAGGGTTTAAATTGTTTAATTGTTTAAGGGTTTAAGGGTATAATTGTTTAGTCGTTTAATCGTTTAATCGTTTAATCGTTTAATCGTTTAATCGTTTAAGGGTTTATGGGTTTAATCGTTTAATCGTTTAATCGTTTAAGGGTTTATGGGTTTATGGGTTTAATCGTTTAATCGTTTAATCGTTTAATCGTTTAAGGGTTTATGGGTTTAAT
>CAZQOV010000142.1:2618-8610 GCA_964595055.1 uncultured Bacteroidaceae bacterium
CGTTTAATCGTTTAAGGGTTTATGGGTTTAATCGTTTAATCGTTTAATCGTTTAATCGTTTAATCGTTTAATCGTTTAAGGGTTTATGGGTTTAATCGTTTAAGGGTCAATCCGTTTACTGTTCACCGATCACCGCTCACCGCTCACCGATTACCGATTACCGATTACCGCTCACCGATTACTGCTAACCGATTACTGCTTACCGATTACCGATTACCGATTACCGATCACCGTTTACCGTTTACCGCTCACCGTTCACCGCTCACCGCTCTTCCCCTTATAAGTCGCAATATTCAAAAAATGCCCCATCTTATCTCTCTTGGTTTCCATGTAAAACTTGTTGTGTACGTTTACAGGAACTTCGAGTGGGACATTCTCAATTATCTTGATACCATAACCTTCCAGTCCTTTTCTTTTTATTGGGTTATTGGTAATCAGGTTTATTTTTCCCAGACCAAGGGCATGCATCATACTTGCTCCTACGCCATAGTCCCGTTCGTCTTCATTAAATCCGAGCTCAAGGTTAGCTTCCACGGTGTCCATACCTTCTTCCTGCAATTTGTAGGCTTTGATCTTATTATAAAGTCCGATTCCCCGGCCTTCCTGATTCAGATAGATGATCACTCCCTTTCCGGCATTTTCGATCATTCGCATGGCTTCATGAAGTTGTTCGCCACAATCGCAACGATGGGAACCGAAAATATCACCGGTAACACAGCTGGAATGGACGCGGACAAGAACAGGTTCATCTTTCTTCCATTCTCCTTTTATCAGGGCTACATGTTCAAGCCCATTTGATTTTTGAATAAAAGGAATGAGATGAAAATGCCCGTATTCAGTAGGAAGATCAACCTCAACGCCTTTGATAATGATGCTTTCATACTTAAGCCGGTAAGCGATGAGGTCCTGAATGGTTACAATTTTAAGGTCAAATTTTTCTGCAATTTTAACCAGTTCGGGAAGCCGGGCCATAGAACCGTCTTCATTCATAATTTCAACAAGGGTACCCGATGGTTTAAAACCGGCCAGCCGGGCAAGATCGACTGCGGCTTCGGTGTGCCCTGCTCTTCTAAGCACTCCGTTTCTTTTTGCCTTGAGGGGAAATACATGACCGGGTCTGCCCAGATCGTCAGGATTCGTGGTGTTATCGATAAGTGCCTTGATGGTTTTTGCCCTGTCTGATGCAGATATTCCTGTGGTGCAACCATGTCCGATCAGGTCGACCGATACCGTGAAAGCTGTGGTATGAGAACTGGTATTATTACGAACCATCATCTCGAGTTGTAATTCCCGGCATCTTTCCTCTGTGAGTGAAACACATATAAGTCCGCGACCATGGGTAGCCATGAAATTGACCATTTTTTTGGTTATGGTCTCGGAGGCACAGATGAAATCGCCTTCATTTTCGCGGTCTTCATCATCCACCACAATAACGGCTTTCCCGTTTTTGATGTCCTCAATTGCTTCTTCTATTGAATTTAAGTTAAATTCCACCGGGTTTATCTCTTTGTTGGCTGCCAGATATAAGTTTTAATACCCAGCAATTGCTTTATAAAACCTAATAACAGCGCCAGGTTCATTGAAAGAAAATGTGTTACAAAACGCAAAAATACAACATGTATGTTGAATTTCCTGAGAAAAAGATCAATAAGGGGTAAGCTCAAAAAAAAGATAAGGATAAGAAAGGATAGTTGATAGAGCAAGCCTATATTTAATAGAAAGATATTAGAGATAATAATCAGGAGTATTATGATAGGTCCTAACCATCTTATCACCTTATGAGAGAAAAAAGCAAAAGCCAGAGGAGACCAGGGAGGAAAAAGACAGGAAAAAAACTCTGTCAGATTTTGAAAATTACCTGCAGAAATCCTTACTTTTCTTCTAAATTCGGTTGAAATTAGGTTTGGAACTTCTTCAACCGTTAAGGCCTTCAACTCCATAATAACTTTTCCATTTCTTTTTAACACATGCATAGAAATATAAAAATCATCCACAGAAAATCCATCAGGAATGGGGGCAAATTTTTCTTTTCTAATAGCATAAATTGCTCCATAAACGCCAATGGTTTTTTGCCAAATAAGTCCTTCATTGTATTTAATATGGATTTCTCTGCTCATGAAAGCTTTTTCCTGTTTTGATATTCCGTCGATTCGGGTTTTTTGATTAATTATATTCCCTCCGACAATATCGATTTTCCGATTTTTAAAATGCTTTATAAGTTCAAAGATAGTATCAGGTGTGAAGAATACTTTTGCATCAGTTAAAACAAGAATGTCGGCTTTTGCTTCACGGTAAAGCTGATTAATTACAAAAGGTTTTCCACTTCTTTTATCAAAAGGGATAAACCTAAATCCTCTTATTCTTTGACTATATGATTTGCATATTTCATTGGTATGATCAGTGGAATGATCAGAACCTATAAGTACTTCTATTTTATCTCTGGGATACGAAGTATTATAAATGCTCTCGATTTTTTCTCTTATTACATTTTCTTCATTATGAACCGACATTAGGATTGAAACCATGGGCAATTCATCCTTCCTTTCATAGGTGATACGATTTTCTGGCTTATTTCTAGCCATAATACCTATAATAATAGGATAGATCAAATATGAGTGTGCCAAAAGAAAAACAGAAGTCCAGAAAATAATAATGAGAATCATGTCAGATTCGATCGGTAAAATTCACTTAATCGCTTACAGCTTGCTAAGTTATTAAAATTTTCCATAACAAAGCCCCGGGAGTTTTTGGCTATGCGGTCATATTTTTCTTTATTTCCGGCAATATCAATAATAATATCTGCCATTTCCCCGGGATTATCGGCAATGAAAATATTTTTCCTGTCCGAAACCGGGATGCCTTCGGCTGCAATGGAAGTGGCTACAATAACCCTTTGCATCATCATGCCTTCAAGGATCTTTATTCGTATGCCGCTAGCTGTGAAAAGCGGACTTATAAAAATAGCATAGCGGTTCATAAATTCATAGGCATTTTCAACTTCACCATGAAAAACGATACCTGATCCGTTCAATCCTGATAATTTTTGCCTCAGCCATTCGGGTGCATTCCTTCCGGCAATATGGAACTTAATGTTTGGTTGTTGTTTACGCAGTCGCAAGAAAACATTCTCGATAAACCAGGTGATTCCTTCCTGGTTTGGCATCCAGTCCAGTGCCCCGATAAAAAAAAGTGTGGGAAATTCGGGTTCCTCAGGGTTGGGATAACGGTAGGCATTGAGACCTGTTGGTAAGGTTATACTTTTTACTTCATGAAGTTTCCTGAGTTGTTTCCTGTCTCTTTCAGATATAGCAATCATCAGATCTACTTCGGTTAATACTTTTTTCTCCAGGGTTTTTATTCTTGCAGAGAGCAAATCAAAATAACGCATGCGCAATGGATTGGGGTCATTTTTTGCTTTCCTTCGCCAGATTTCGTTTTCTACATTGTGTGCTCTAAGGCTTATGGTTGTCCTGGAATGTTTTTTTATGGCTGGAATATAATATCCCAGATATGGTCCCTCGAGCTGTACTATCTGAGGTTTAATATTGAGCAATAATTCAACCAGTTTTCTTTCAAACTTCCGGGAATAAAAACGAATGGCGTTATAGGGTTCTTTTGAAAAGAAAAGATTAAGAAAAGCCTTAGCCGGTCTGACACGTGTATCGAGGTTTACAGAATGAAAGCTTATTTTTTTGCTCAGTGCTCCATCGATCATGTTAACATCAAAAGGGTGCTTACTGGTGTTCAGGCATAACATATGCACCTCATTTCCCGAATCAGCAAGACCCTCTGCCAGGCTTAAGGTAGCAATGGCTCCGCCATCTTTGGGAGGAAAAGGAACTTTAGGTGAGAGAATGAGTATTTTCATGATTAATGTCCGGTACAGAACAAATGTAATGAGAATTGTTTACATATTACCCTTCACCTTCACCTTCACCCTTCACCTTCACCTTTCACCGTTCACCGTTCACCGTTCACCGTTTCCCCTTCACCGTTCACCGTTCACCGTTTACCTTTTACCGTTTACCTTCACCTCTCACCGCTCTCTTCCTCTTTGCCTTCAGTCTGGCTCCAATTCGCTTAAAGAAACTGAAGTAAGTCTCAATATTCATGATAACCGAATCGGTTGAAGCTTTATAGGTCAGGAATATGCCAAGAGGAACAATCAGAAAAGAAGATGTCCACATCCCCGCAAAAGCGCTCAATACGCTTTCTCTGACAAACTTTTCAGTGGTTAAGGAAACGATGTAATAGAGCAGGAAGAAGACAACAGATACCACCACAGGCATTCCCAGTCCTCCTTTACGAATAATGGCCCCCAGCGGAGCGCCTATAAAGAAAAAGAAAAGACAGGCAAGAGAAAGGGTGAATTTCCGGTGTTTTTCTATTTCATATTTCCTGAGGCGCCTGACTTTATTGTCAATGTTCACATAGGTATTATTGATAAAGTTCATTGTTGTCCGGGTAAGGTTCAGTGCCTGATTCAGTGCTCTTTCTTTTTCCTCTTTTGTCATCGATGTCAATGCAGAATCAAGTTCAAAACTAACAATATCAAGTTCAAAACTAACAATCTCTTTATTGTTTTCTTTGTCTTGTATTGTATCCTCTTTCCCTGGTTGTGCAGGGATATTTTTCTTCAGGTAGGCTTTATTTTTGTAATAGCTGGACCTTTCCAATGTTTTTTCCAGTGAGTTCTGGCCTTTTCTTATTTCATTTTCCAGCGAATCTTCAATAAATCGTAATTGTTGAAGATTCATCATCTGATAGGAACTCTTAAAAAGGTTCTCGTCGGTTCTTTCAAGCCCAAAATTTGTGAGCTCTATGATCATTTCCTGCAGTTCAAACTTATCCCTTCGATGCGGATAACTTTTCTCCCGGCTTCTTTTTTGTTTTTTTTGCATTTCGCTATAGGAATAGCCATTATAGAGTGTCAGAACGAGGAATCGTTCATCGGCGGTCATGCGCATATATCCTGAATCGGCAAGGGTTACCATAATGTTTCCCATGCGATCGGTATGATCATAGATACGGATATTTTTCAGGAGATTGGTTTTGAGGTCCCGATCTTCAACCCTTATACTGTATCCCTCCAGGGTATTATCGAAAACACCGACCTTAATTTGTAATTCCGGGTTCTGACGCTGAATGTCAAAAAGCAGGGAGCGGAATTTGAGATTTGTATAGGGCAGCACATGATTATTAAACATAAAGGCAGAGAAAGTAATAACAATGGTAAGAAAGATAACCGGAGCCATGATTTTCTGAAGAGGGATTCCGGCTGATTTCAAAGCCAGGAGCTCATTATATTCCGCAAGATTACCGTATGTCATAATTGAGGCCAGTAAAACAGCAAGAGGCAATGCCATAGGAACAAGGCTTGCTGAAGTATACATGAGCAGTTCAGCAATAACATGAGTTTCGAGGCCCTTTCCGACCAGGTCATCAATATACTTCCATAAAAACTGCATAAGAAGTACAAAAACCACAATAAAAAAGGTCAGAAAGAAAGGCCCCAGAAATGATTTGAGTGTTAGTTTATAAAGTTTTTTCACGAACATTGATCTTCTCCTCAGAAAAACGCATACAAAGCTAAGATATTTTATGGATGTGCTATAATCCTATGGCATGTTTAAGGTCGGCAATCTGGGAGTTCCAGAGGTCAATTGCATCCTCTTTTTCATTTTCATCGGCAAAATCGGTTACAATCAGGGCAAGATCACCGGTTAGTTCGTCTTTGGCGAGCCGGAATTCAAAATAGTCGTCTTCACCTTCATCGAGCCAGCGGAAACGAATGCATTTCAGGTCTTTACGATGCAAAAGCTCGGCTTCCTGTTCGGAATTGTCCCAGACAAAAGTGAAGATTTTTCCTTTCTGGTTCACATCATCGGCAAACCATTCTGCCAGTCCGCTTGGGGTACTGAGCCTGTTAAATAAAACTTTCGGAGAGGTCTTTACAAGGTATTCAAGCTCAATTTTTCTATTGTCCATTTTT
>CAZQOV010000143.1:0-8542 GCA_964595055.1 uncultured Bacteroidaceae bacterium
TTGCTAAAGCGGATGCAAATATAATCCACAGAAATTACAGAACAAAATTATTTTTATTTTTTTTGGAAAAGAAAGGTTTGTTTTATCTGCTGCAAGGCAAAAGAATCCGCCCGGCATATATCTCATCCAATAAGATCTCAATTCCCTTATGATTCAGCTCGAGATCTTTCCCGAGACTTACAAAACACTTCCATTGTGATAATGAAAAGTTATATCTTTCAAGAATATCCTCACTGATATTTTTTTCAGTATTCGCATTTGTTTCATAAAACATTTCAATCAGTTCCGCTTTTTCCATTTTAAATTCCGCCATATCCCTTTTAATTAGATTTTGTTTCACTACACTATTGCAACAGTCATCATTAGAAGATCTTAATCAATTTTGACGAATGCGTTGTTTTCCGCTATAAAATCGTTAGTTTTGTGGCTGAATGAAACATATTGTCTCAGGTTTAAACTACGGGTAAACAGGAAATAGGTTTGAAAATTCATTAAAAAATTGAAAAAAAAACATAAGTCATTGACTGAAAATACTTGATAAAAAAATTTTTGGAGAAATGCCGGAGTGGTCGAACGGGGCGGTCTCGAAAACCGTTGTTCGCTTTGTGCGAACCGAGGGTTCGAATCCCTCTTTCTCCGCAAAGCCTTCAGCCCATTTTGCCACTGGCAAAACAGGGCTTTTTTTATTGCCAACCTGGTCACACTAACCCTTCACTGTTTTCCCTTTACTTTGAACACTGCCGATTAAAGTTAATTCCCTGGGTATGTGGTGATGTCGCTGGGGGACAGCCTACTGCTACTGCTCCTGCTTCTTCTTGTCTTTCCTCTTCTGCTTCTCTTTTTCTTCCTTCTGCTCAGCTATCGCTTTTTCATGTTCTTCATCACCTCCGGGATCTTTCTTGCGCTTCTCAAGCTTTCTCAGACTCTCAACCCGCCCATATACCATTAGCTGATCCTCGGCAACGATCCTTGTATTTCCGTCGGGTGTCCCAATATACGTACCATCGTAACGCTGAACCCCAAGAACATTGACACCTTCTTCTCTCAGATCGCATTCCCCGAGTGTTTTTTCATTCATCCAGTCATCTTCTCTTACCGTTAATACCGTTATTTCATACCCATCCTGCAACTTAAGTAATTCTACATAATCTTTCACCTTCACAGCCGAAAACTTTTCAAGAGCTTTGTTGATGATCCTGACAATCCTGTTCTCCATCCATTTGCTTTTGGATATTTTCCACAGAGCAAATAAACTGGCCAGTATGATTACCAGACGAATAATGGTATCTTTTGCCGTAATGTCTTTTCCTACAAAAGTTAAAATAAGGGAAGCTACCGCCGATATCACCCCTACATTGCCGATAAGCATGAGGGTTAACACAATGCGCCTTCTTACCGGATGATTGACGATTCTTTCCGATTCACTGGTTGTGTACCCCACACCGGTAAATGCAGAGCGGGCCTGAAATTTGGCGGCCTCTTTGGATAAGCCTGTATGGGTCAAAGCCTGCGAAGCAACCTTGGTCACAAGCACCGAAATAATAAGAATTACCAATAAACTGATCAACGATACCATAATCAGGTTGTTTTTATTTCTTGAAAAGAAAAGATTCGATACTCTCTATTAGTTTAAAAAAAATAAAGGCTTAAATGTTCAGTGAAACCCGCTTTTCAGACATTCCCTTCCCCTCTTTCTTTTTCCAAAAAAAAATTCGTATATTCAAATCCAAACAGGAGATATTATGAGAGAATTTGAAAAGTTAGACAGGATTGCTATTAGTGTCAGATCTCATCGATTATTAAAGGTTTTGATGAGCGAAAATCCTGTTCTTGAGGAAATTATGCAAAACTCCAGAAATGAAACAGAAGTCTTAATGGGTGTTCGCAACTGGATTGAGAAAAGCTTCAAGGACAGGCAGTATGTTTTTTCCTTCAAGAATTCACCCCATCCCACAAGGGAACAATTTGAGGACCTCAACTGGCAGGATTATGCCATTATTCGTGTACTCGATTATATAGATAATGCAGGTGTTGAATACCCTGATCTAAACCTGAGGGGTGAAATCGCCTACAGCAACCCTCTTCGTCTTTTATGGCTGGCTGTAAATCATGGAACCGGAGGAGCAAAACCCGGTTTTTTTATTGATATGATTCATCTTTTCCGGCAGCTAAGAGGCGATACCAAACAAAACAAACCCAGTAGAGAACAAATTACTGAATGGATGGACCGATACCCTGACGGACTGGATCCAAGAATAATTCAGCTCAGGAAAGAAAATCGCGACCGCATTCTGAATGTTTTAATCGATAAGCTTGAATCCGGAGAAATTACCAGTCATAAATACAAATTTGAGGAGAACATGACCCGGGAAGCAAAGTTGCAGAAAGCACTCGAATGGTGGAAAAATGATAAGTTCCTTCTTCATTTTGCCATCCGTTCTCCGGAACTGCTGAATGAAATGCTTAATAATTCCCTTGATCCCGATACCCTGAAAATTTTAGATGAAGCAAAGAAAGCCGGAATTCCTTTTTTTGTCAACCTCTATTATCTGTCTCTTCTTCATGTAAGAGTACCCTATTTTGCTGTTGGAGCCGATCTGGCCATTCGGTATTATGTTCTTTATTCCAAGCAACTGGTGGAAGAATTCGGTCATATTGTAGCCTGGGAAAAAGAAGATGTAGTGAAACCCGGGAAACCAAATGCAGCTGGATGGTTGCTGCCATGTACGGATAGCATTCACCGTAGATATCCTGAAGTGGCCATCCTCATACCCGATACGGTTGGAAGGGCATGCGGTGGACTCTGCTCAAGTTGTCAGAGGATGTATAGCTTTCAGGCCGGAAGATACAACTTCGACCTCGAAAAACTTAAGCCCAAGGCTTCCTGGTCAGAGAAACTTAAAGACCTGATGACCTATTTCGAGGAAGATTCCCAGCTCAGAGACATACTCATAACCGGAGGTGATGCATTCATGAGCTCAAACCGGTCCCTTAAAAAAATCCTGGAAGAGATCCTGCAGATGGCAATTCGGAAAAAAGAAGCCAATAAACAACGGGCCAAAAATGAAAAATATGCCGAAATTCTTAGGATCCGTTTCGGAACCCGCTTGCTGGCCTACCTGCCTCAACGTTTCAATAATGAACTTATTGATATTCTCAGGGATTTCCGGGAAAAAGCACAGAAAGTCGGAATACGGCAGTTCGTCATTCAAACACATTTCCAGTCTGCAATGGAGCTAACCCCCGAATCAAAGGAGGCAGTGAGAAAACTGCTGTCTGCAGGCTGGATCGTGGTAAACCAGCTGGTATTTACCACCGCAGCTTCCCGCAGAGGGCACTCTGTGAAGCTAAGAAAAGTACTGAACGATGTAGGGATCCTTTCCTATTATACCTTCACCGTGAAGGGTTATATGGAAAACAATTTCAGTTTTACCCCGAATTCAAGAATCGTACAGGAAGAACTGGAAGAAAAAGGCCTGGGCAGGTTAGATCCCAAATATAATGAAGATATTGCCTCACTTCATAATCATCCGGAAAATCTCCAGGAGACCATTAACCAGATCCGCAGGGAGAATAATATTCCCTTTCTGGCTACAGACAGAAATGTCCTGAATCTTCCCGGTGTCGGTAAAAGTATGACCTTCAGAGTAATCGGAATTACCCGCTACGGCAGAAGAATTTTGGAATTTGATCATGATGCCACCAGAATTCATAGCCCAATCATCGAAAAAATGGGTAGGGTCGTCATCATCGAATCCAAGTCGATTCACGAATACCTGAATCAACTCATCGAATTTGGGGAAGACAGAAAGGAATATGCGGGGTTATACGGGTACTCAATGGGTCAGACTGAGGAAAGAAACCCGGTTTTTGAATATCCGGAATATGAATATGAAATGACAAACAATTATACAAATCTGGACATCGGATAAAATGTCCAAAAAACAAATCGACAAAGGGCAGGAAGATTATAGAGTCTATGCCCTTTTTGTTTTTTTTTGAGTTTTCTGGGAGAAAGAGATTCTTAAAAAAAGTTAAAAACTCCGTGCCATTCGTTAAAATTCTTTAATCCTTTCCAGAAGTCAATAAATTTCATTTGATACATTTTCCCTCAATTATTATTTTCGCGTATCATTTTTTTACCCTGATCGAATGAGCAAGGTCTAAAACTCCTGAGCAAAGGGAGCAAATATTCAAGTTGGATAGTATGTATACGCATAAAATGTTTCGATTTATTAGTTTTTAACCAAGATAATTAAAACCATTCAGCATGGACATATCAGTATCCAATCTAACCAAGATCTATGGTCCCCAGAAAGCTGTGGATGATATTTCTTTTCATGTAAAAACCGGCGAAGTTCTGGGATTCCTGGGGCCGAACGGGGCCGGAAAGACCACTACCATGAAAGCGATTACCTCCTGTTTGTTGCCTTCGGATGGAAAAATCACCATAGGTGGGATGGACGTTTTCGAACAATCGGATGAGGTTAAAAACCACATCGGTTATTTACCGGAGCATAATCCGCTTTACAGGGATATGTATGTGATTGATTATCTGAGGTTCGTTTCGGAAATGCATAACATTCCCGAAAATCAGATAGAAGAGCGAATTCTTGAGATGGTGCATGTTTGCGGGATCCAGTCGGAAAAACACAAAAAGATCCAGGAGCTCTCCAAGGGATATCGCCAGCGGGTAGGCCTTGCTCAGGCATTAATTCATAATCCTGAGGTTTTAATACTCGACGAACCCACCACAGGCCTGGATCCCAACCAGATCATTGAGATCAGGGAGCTGATCAAAAGGATCGGGAAGGCCAAAACCGTGATCCTAAGCTCACATATACTCGCGGAGGTAGAAGCCACCTGTGACCGCATCATGATCATAAATAACGGGAAACTGGTGGCAGACGGCACTGCCGCAGAGCTCCGAATGAGATCCCGCGGAAATGATCTTCTGAAATTAAAAATCGAAGACGGACCAGAGGAGGAGATTTTTAAAGCACTCAGGTCGCTCGATGGTGTCAGCATTGTAGACAAAGAAAACGGCGGCTTCATAGTCCAGAGCGAGATCGGACAGTCTGTTGCCAGACCCGTCTTTCACCTCTGTGTTGACAAATCATGGACCATTACCGAAATGACTCCGGTAGAAACGAAATTGGAAGATGTTTTCCGGGAACTGACAAAGAATTAAGATCGAATAATTTCAAGCATTATACTTCAAACAGAAAGACTTTTTCACCACCTGGTAAAAATTAATTAAAATGAAACACATCTGGATCATTGCAAAACGCGAACTGGCTTCCTATTTTGATTCCCTGATCGCATATATCATGATTGTTGCATTTCTTGGGTTCAGCGGGTTTTTCACCTGGCTGTTCGGGGCAGATATTTTCCTGACCGGACAAGCAAGCCTGCAGGTTTTCTTTAATGTAGCATACTGGACCCTTTTCTTTTTTATTCCGGCAATTACCATGCGTCTGCTCGCCGAAGAACATCGTACAGGAACCCTGGAACTTTTGTTCACCATGCCGGTAAGTCATCTGCAAATTGTTACCGGAAAATTGCTTTCCACACTTTTGTTAATTCTTATAAGCCTTTTGCTTACCCTACCCTATTTTATTACGATAACCTCGATTGGTCCGGCTGATACCGGAGCGATCATAAGCGGTTACCTTGGATTAATCCTGATCAGTTGTGTGTATGCATCCATAGGCCTTTTTGCAAGCAGCCTGACAAACAACCAGATCGTTAGTTTCCTGCTGGCATTGTTCATAGGAATATTTTTCCATTTCTTATTCGGCATTATTGCTGACACCTTCACAGGAACCCTGGGAAATGTATTGTATTTTTTAAGCACCCGTACTCATTTTGAGTCCATATCACGCGGAGTAATTGATTCAAGCGATATTATTTATTTCTTTTCGGTTACGTTACTTGGACTCCTTGGATCGTCTTATTTCATCGTGAAAAAATATGCATGATTTCAATGAGGCTAAAAAAACTAAATAAGAATAATATTATAATTTTTAAATAGTAACAATAATGAAAAACATTCAGGTCATAAAGTATTCCATTTTATTAATGACTGGCATTATCATCCTGATGAATGTTCTTTCCGACCGGTTTTTTGTTCGATGGGATGTCACAGCAGATGATCGCTATACCCTAAGCCAGGCTACAAAGGATGTTTTGAAGGATTTGCAGAAACCGGTAACCATCAAGGCCTATTTTACCAAGGAGCTTCCTCCGCAACTCTTGCAGGCCAGGAAGGAATTTAGTGATCTGCTGGTGGAATATGCACGCCGTTCTGATGGAATGGTCATGTATGAGTTTATAAATCCTTCCGAGAACGAAGAATTAGAAGCCGAAGCACAGCAGGCCGGGATCCCTCCGATCCAGGTTCAGGTGAGAAATAATGATAAGTTCGAATCCATGGTGGTATACCTGGGTGCTGTTATACAGATGGGCGAATCGGAACCCGAAACCCTTCCGCAAATCATGCAGAATATACCTCTGGAGTACAATCTGACTTCAGCCATCAAAAAGGTGTCCATTACTGACAAACCCAGAATTGCTTTTCTTCAGGGACACGGTGAACCCGGGCCTCAGGCCTACGAGCAGGCAAAGCAGCAATTGGATGTTCTTTACCAGACCGATTTTATCACACTCAATGATACCACTGATGTACTGGCTGATTACAATACCCTCGCAATTGTTGCTCCCACTGATAGCTTCCCCGATGCTCATCTGCAGCAGATTGAAGAATTCATTTCCAGAGGAAATAATGTATTCATAGCACTCAACAGAGTGGAAGCAGATCTTCAAATGGGCATGGGAAAAGAACTGACTACAGGTCTTGAAAGCTGGCTGGCTGAAATGGGAGTTGGTGTAGAAGGTGCCTTCCTCATAGATGCAAACTGTGGCAGAGTTAGCGTAATGCAGAATATGGGAGGTGTTCAGGTTCAACAACAAATCCCTTTTCCCTATATTCCGATCATAAAAAACTTTAATGATCATCACCCCATCTCAAAAGGAATTGAAGAAGCCATATTCAGTTTTGCCAGTCCTCTGAATATCACCGCCGATTCGGTTATTCAGGCAACCATACTGGCATATTCTTCAGATAACTCAGGCAGTGCAGGAGTTCCCACCTATTTTGATCCACAGCGCAACTGGACGGATGCTGACTTTCCTAAAGAAAATCTTCCTGTAGCCATTGCCCTGGAAGGAAAAATCGCGGGAGTGAATCCCTCACGCCTGGTGGTATTTGGAGACGGTGACTTTGCTGTCAATTCGGACAATCAGGGCGGACAGATTAATCCGGATAACATCAGCCTTTTAACCAATTCAATAGATTGGCTTACCGATGAAACCGGATTGATTGAACTGAGGACAAAAGAAATCACCTCCCGTCCTATCGACGATATAGAAGACGGAAAAAAAGCTTTCCTTAAATGGCTGAATTTTCTGCTTCCGATTATGATGATTCTGATCATTGGGTTTATTCGCTGGCAAAGGCAAAATCTCAGGCGGATCAAACGAATGCAGCTGGATTATGTAAAATAAACACATTCAAAATACTTTTAACATGATGAATAAAAAGGGATTAATAATTATGTCAGGAGTACTGGCAGCACTTATCCTGATTACAGTTCTGGTTTCTGTTATGGAGAATAAAAAAGAAACCGGGAATTTTAAATCCGTCATTTCTGATATAAACACTGAGGAAATAGACAGGGTGGATATTAATTTGCCTGGTGACAAAGAAAACTTTACGCTCAGGAAAATCGACGCCGATCAGTGGGAGTTGATCAAAGATAAGGATAAATACCCGGCAGACGCTGCCATGGTATCCAACTTACTTTCCGAAGCAACGGGCATCAAGGTAAAGCAGGTAGTAGCAAAAGATGAAGATAGCTGGGAAGAATACCAGGTAAATGATTCCCTGGGTACGCTGCTACACCTGTACAGAGATAAAGAAATGCTCAGCGGACTGGTTATTGGCAGAATGTCGTTTTCACAGCCCCGGTCGCCTTACCAGGGGCAACCCGATGCCTTCAGCTATGTGAGGCCTGAAAATGAGGAAATGGTATATTCTACAGAAGGGATGTTATCCATGACAGTTTCGAGAGGATCAGACTATTTTCGGAATGCCTATATTACCCGGTTAAGTAAAAATAACATCAGAAAGTTGGTTTTTGATTATCCCTCCGATTCTTCTTTTGTACTTGTCAAAAACGACAGCATCTGGAATATAAACGGAACACTCGCTGACTCTACCGAAACAGCGGATTACCTGAATACCTTATCGAGTTTCAGCAACCGTAATTTTGCCGCAAAGGCTGCCCTTGAAAATCGCACTCCCCTTTTCAATATCCAGGTGGAAGGAGATAACATGGAAGCAGTGTCTATCGATGCCTGGCCAGGCAATAATGAGGATGAGTTTTTCGTCACTTCTTCTCAGAATATTGGATCGGTTTTCACATTAAACCGGCAGCAGTTTGGACGGTTGGTTAGGGGGGAAGAGGATTTTAGGGAGGAA
>CAZQOV010000144.1:0-8389 GCA_964595055.1 uncultured Bacteroidaceae bacterium
AAAAGTTTCTTCAACCGTTCAAGTCCTTCGACTTTTCCATTTCCCTAAATAATTCTATCAAGAATTTCATGAGTTCTCTTATTCCCTACCGGGCAGGGTGCACATTTTCCACAGGATTCTTCCACCGAAAAATCGAGAAAATACCTGAAAATAGAACCCATACAGTCTTCTTCATCCATAACGATCATACCTCCCGAACCCTTCATGGATCCGGCAGCCATAAGGTTTTCAAAATCAATCGGGGTATCGAGGTGTTCTTCTGTCAAACAACCTCCTGAAGGTCCTCCTGTTTGAATCGCCTTGAATTTTTTACCATTTTTAATCCCTCCTCCGACTTCAAAAATAACTTCTCTTAGGGTGATTCCCATGGGAACCTCAATGAGTCCCACATTATTGATCTTACCCGCGAGAGCAAACACCTTGGTCCCTTTCGATTTTTCCGTTCCAATGCTGCTGAACCATTTCGGACCCTTCAGCATGATAACTGGTATGTTGGCAAGGGTTTCCACATTATTAACATTGGTGGGCTTACCCATATAGCCGGAAACCGAAGGGTAAGGAGGTTTTAATGTAGGTTCTCCCCTGCTTCCTTCCATGGAATGAATGAGTGCCGTTTCCTCTCCACACACAAAAGCACCGGCTCCGTATTTCAGCTCTATATCAAAATTGAAATCTGTTCCGAAAATATTCTTCCCTAACAATCCGTATTCACGTGCCTGATCTATTGCAATCTTCAGCCTGTTTATGGCCAGCGGATATTCCGCACGGATATATATCAATCCGGTATCTGCCCCAATGCTGTATCCTGCGATAGCCATAGACTCAAGGACACTGTGAGGATCACCCTCCAGAATAGACCGGTCCATAAAGGCCCCTGGATCTCCTTCATCAGCATTACAAACGATATATTTTTGATCTGCTTCAGTTTTCCTTGTCAATTCCCACTTTAATCCGGTTGGAAATCCTGCACCACCACGACCCCTGAGTTGCGATTCTTTGATCTCGTCTATCACCTCTTCAGGCGTCATCTCGGTCAGTGCACGTCCAAGTGCCATATACCCCTCCCGGGCAATGTATTCATCAATATTTTCAGGATTGATAAACCCGCAATTCCTGAGGGCAACCCTGAGCTGCTTTTTGTAAAACCCCATGTGCTTTGAGTCAGAAACAGTTTCCTCCTTCACCGGATCTTTATAAAGCAACTTTTCCACTTTACGGCCTTTAACCACATGTTCTTCAACGATGTCTTTGGCGTCTTCAGGTTTCACTTCGGTGTAAAAAGTATTGTCGGGCAGGACTTTTACAATAGGCCCTTTTTCACAAAAACCAAAACACCCGGTCATAATTACCTGCACAGTTTCATCAAGACCCTGTGCGGCCAGTTCTGATTTCAGATTTTCACCAATAGCATCACTTGCTGAAGCACGGCAACCCGTACCTGCACAAACCATTAGATGCATGCTATATTTTGACATTTGCTTTCCTCCTTATTCTTTATCGTTAGAATCGATTGTTTCATAATTCACCGGAATGATTCCATCTACGAGTTCCCCGGTTTTTATATATTTCTCAATGATCTCATCTGCTTTTCTTTCATCAACCTCACCATATACCACAGGATCCTGACCCGGAAGGGTAACCTCAACAGTTGGCTCTGCATAACAATATCCCATACATCCGGTTTGGGTTACAACACCGTCGATATTCCTTCTTTCCAGTTGTTCAATGAAAAAATCCATGATTGTTTTCGCTCCTGCCGCTATTCCACAGGTCGCCATCGCTACTTTAATCTGCACTCTGCTTTCCGGATCATCCGCTCTCTCCCGGATCTCCAGCCCGCCTTGTGCGTCCTTGCGCATCTTTTTAAGATCCGCTAATGATTTAATTTTTCCCATTTTTATTTATTTATTATTTATGGTTATACAGGCATCTGAATTACCGCTGCAAAGGTACAAAAAGCATTGTTTTTGTTATTTATTTCACAGTAATTCAAAATTATTCTAAGTAATTTCAGCATTTATATCTATCAGGTTTTCTTTTAGCATGTCAGCAATATCAGCGGCTAATCCCGGATTGGTCAGATCATCCATTTCAAGGACTTTTTTTGCTTCCTTTGTTGATAATTCATATTGACCGGTATCCGTAGAATGAAAATATTCAAAATCAATATCCTTTTCAGAAATCAGCAAAAGTTTAATTATTCCGCAAATATCGCCAACAGGTTGCCGGTCGAGATGATCTTTGACAAATTCTGCCTGCAGAACGGTTCCTCTTCCTCGTTCACTTTCAATTTCCAGATGGCCTCCGGTAAGTTCTGCATGGTATTTCATCAGGGGGATGCCCATTCCCACCTTACGAGTGGATCTACTCGTGGTGAAAGGATCATCAATGACAGGCAACATATCCTTATCAATCCCATGTCCATCATCTATAATCCTGATCACCAGCGAATTTGATTGATCACTCTCCCGTATTTCTATTCGAATCTTTTTGGCTCCGGCTCTAACAGAATTCCTTGTTATATCCAGAATATTTAAAGCTATCTCTTTCATGCCGGTCTGACCTCCCTTCCCCCCAGACCCTGAAGCGCCATTTTCACTTCAGAAAAACTCCTGTTTCTCAGGGTAAATATGCTGATAGCCCGGGCTATATCCTCCGGGAAATGCGCATCTGAAGATCTGATTATTTTAAAACGATTCAATTCCGCATGTTTTTTCAAATAATCGGCAGGCGCGGAAGCCCACGAAATTTCAACAGCATCCGCCAAAAGATCATCTGGAAAAAAACCCAACTGGCTGTAAACAGAATTTCTGGGCCTGTCTACATGAGCAGGGATAAAAATCCCGTTGAGCTCATGAACTTTTTGTTCAACCTGATCCACCGACTGATCAATAGCACCAAATAAAGATTTTTCTTCTTCATAGAGAATTTCCTCATTTCTGTTTACCTGAACCTGATACCCTAATTTCTCGGGATCATTTTTTACCGGAGGCAGCCAGGCATCCAGGTACATCTGGAATTCTGCCAGTTGCTCTTCTTCCTCAAAGAACGCAAGACTATGGATTTCTTCTTTAGAGTTTACCTCGGTTCCTGTAAGAACAAATATCCCCTTTTCACTCCCAAGCTCCTTCACCAACGCACAGTGCCTTGTGGTGTTGTGATCCGTTAAACCGATAATATCCAGGCCCTTATTAGCTGCTGTATTTACTACATTTACAGGACTCATCTCCAGATCCCCGCAAGGCGAGAGCACGGTATGTATATGTAAATCGGCCTTGAATTCAAACATTTTCCCTCCATCCTGAAAATGGTTTTATGCAATCAAAATTTCATATAATCTTCCGGCAATCCTGAAGGTCTCTTCATCTGTGCCCAGCACCGGAATATTCTCTTCTTCACTCTTTTCCATGGTAGCCTGGTCAGGCATTAGTCCCTTTACCAGAATAACGGCAGGAAGCTCTTTTAAGGAAGCTACCGCCATAATATTTTTATGCGTCTGAAGAGTGATCCATACTTCTCCTTTTTCAGCATTCCCCATTACATCGCTAAGAAGATCAGAGACATATGCACCTGAAACTTCATTGTTTAATGCGTTGGTTCCGCTATAGACCCTAAGACCTAATGCAGTAACCAGATCAACTATTTTCATCTTTCGCTCCACGTTTTGTACAATCTTTATCAAATCTGTTTTTCCCCCAAATCCTGGAGGTAATCTTTTCTGCTTTTTCCTTACTAATAGCTCCCTTTTTTACCATATCCTGAAGCAGAAAAACACACTGGGAAACATCGGCTCTTCCCTGAACAATATCTTCAGCCAGGGTCAGACAGTCGGGTGCGCCGCATGCACCGCAATCGATACCGGGAAGGTAGCACATCAACCTCCTCTTTCTGTCCATCTTTTTCATGGCTTTCTCCATATCCTCATCCAGCTTTTCAATGGGACGAGGCAGTATATCTCCCAACCGGTAATCGGCAGGAGCATTTTTCAGGTGCAAGGATTTATGCTTCAATGGAGGATAATGCCCGGATCTCTTCTTCAGCCTCTCCACGGTGAGAAAGCGATTTCCACCCACAAGGATTCCTCCGGCACAACTCTGATCACAGGCACGTAATTCCAGGAAATCAACATTTCCGTATTCTTCATTTTCCAACCGGTCCAGAAAGTTGCTCACATTATGGATCCCGTCTATGGCTAACCCTTTTCCCTGAAAATTGGAAAGTTCTCCATTGGTCAAACTCCACTTAATCCCTTCACAACTTAAAAGTTCCTGCCTGAGATCAACTTCCTCTTTTTTTGAGTCATTTTTCAACAATGCACTCATCCGGTTGAAGAGAAATTTCATGTTGATAACCCCATCAACTGCCGATTCTTCATTCCCGACCGGGCTTTTTACCGAAGCAATTTTAGCCGCACACGGGGTAACATAAAAAATGCCGGTCTCTTCCTCCCTGTAACCTTCCGATAAAAGCTTTTGCCGGTAATAAAGTGCCGACATATCAATGGGTGGTTTTACTTTCAATATATTGTTTACCAGGGAAGGATACCTCACCTGTATCAGCCGGATAACGGCCGGACAAAAGGATGAAATTCCCGGACTGACACGTAGGTTTTCATTTTCCTTCTCAAGCCCATCCAGAACAAATCCCGCTGTATTCTCCACCTCATAAACATGCGTAAATCCGAGTTTATGAAGCGTCTGGTACAAATTTTCCGTTGGTATCCTTTCCGGGAATTGTCCGATTAATACACCGGGTACAAGTGCTACCCTGGCTTTATAGTTATGAATTTCCTCAAAATCGTCCTGCTCAACAATTATGGCATTAACCGGACATACCCGGTGACATTCACCACAATCTATACAACGGTTATCAATAATCCTGGCTTTCCCTTCACTGACCCTTATGGCCTGCGTTGGACAAACAGACATACAATGTGTACACCCGATGCAAACCTCATCGAGAATTTTCAATGCATGATGAAAATATTTGATTTCCTGCTTAGCCATTATTATTTAAATGTATAGTCATTTCTACTGTTGTTCCCATATTTTCTTTGGAGTGGATTTCCAAAATATCTACATTCTTTTTTATATTCGGCAATCCCATTCCTGCTCCAAATCCCATTTCTCTTACCTGCGGACTGGCTGTCGAGAAACCGGCTTCCATAGCTTTTTCTATATCCGGAATACCAGGCCCTTCATCTTCAAGTACAGCGTAGATTTTTTCCTTATCTATCTCTACTTTCATAACCCCTGACCATGCATGAGCTACAATATTAACCTCCCCCTCATAAAGAGCCACAACCGTTCTTTTGGCAATCACAGGATCTACATTCAACTGCTTAAGAATTTTCTTTACTGCACTGGCAGCATCTCCGGCAGCATTAAAATCCCCTCCTTCTATGGTAAAATTAAATTTCATTAAAAGACCGGCTTAATGCCTTTTTTATATAATTCACCCGATACCCTAAAAACAGAATACTCCGATTCCAGCAATATAGTTTCATTCTCCTCTGCTAAAGCTCTCATCTCCTCTGTTGTTTTTTTATTTCTGGCCACAATAATGGCAGATATCTCGGACATCTCTGCCGTTCGTAAGGCCTGGTGATTAGAAAGTCCGGTTATTAGCAATATTCCGTTTTTATCAAGGGTCAATACATCACTCATTAAATCAGAAGCGAAAGCATACTCCACTTCCTTCTCGAGAAGACCGTGCCCTGCAACAATTTTTAACTTAAGAATATCTACTATCTCCTTGACTTTCATCTTTTTCAATTATTTTCTGTTATTTTTGTAACAATACAAATATAATTACACTACGTTTTTTACAACACAAAGTTATATTAAATTATTGTTATTTTTGTAACAATGTTATTTTAATAACAATTATAAATATTGATTCTAAATAAATGGAATTGGAGAGGTTGTACTCCCATACTTCAACTTTCGCTCAGCACATGTTCCAGTTTGCTATCGCTCCCGGAAACAGGGATTCACCGTACATTATCTTCCCCTTACTATCATTTCCATCGCCAGACTGGTCCTTGCAGCACTAATTCCTGTGCTCGGACATGTTCCATTTCCTCTGAATTCCTCCAGAATACTCTGTACCAGATTTTGCTGAATGTGTTCCGGGAGTTCGAAATGAAATTCTTCACTTCCCCTGACATCTGTATATAAATGCACCGTGGAATCACCAAATGTAGCATATTCTATCTTCCCTCTGGATCCTGTTATTGTGGTCTTGTCAACATTGGCTGACTTTCCGGCAGTAAAACACCAGCTACCACTTCCGACAACTCCGTTTTCAAAACTGAATGCAGCAGTGACAACATCTTCAGCTTCATAGAATCCTGACTGGTTTGCGGCAATGCCTTTCGCTTCTTTAACAGGTCCAAAAACAAAATCAAGGAAGTCGAGTTGATGCGAGGCAAGATCGAAGAAATAACCCCCTCCGGCAATTTCGGGGATAACCCTCCAGTTATCATCCAAATTCCTGACATTATCGGGGATAACTTCTTTATTCATCGAAATGTTCACGGTTCGCACTTCTCCAATTGCTCCTTCATCAATTAGCGCTTTGATTTTCAGAAAGTTTGGGAGACATCTCCGGTAATAAGCTACAAAAAGGGGCAACCCGGCTTCCCGAAAAGCAAAATTCATGGCCTCACAGGCTTTATAATTGATCGCCATTGGCTTTTCAACATAAGCAGGCTTTCCAGCCTGAGCTGAACGTATAGCCAGTTCCGAATGACTGGAAGGTGGTGTGGCAATATAAACAATATCAATCTCAGGATCTTCGAATATCCTGTCTGCATGGTCATAAGCATAAGGAATGTTATGACGTCTGGCAAAATCCCTCGCATTTTCTGCATTCCTTCTCATCACAGACTTAACCCGTGAACCGGGAAGCTTATACATGGCAGGAGCACTTTTCTTTTCACATACATCCCCAGCACCGATAATACCCCAGGTTAGGATCGTATTTTCCAAATTTTTTTTCATCTATTATTAATTGAAAGTCTATTTCCTTTAAACAAAGTAAAGGATAAATGTTCTCATAAAAAAGTCTGGCACATGAGTGCCTTAGGCGATTGAAAACGCTTATCATTCCCAAATGTTATTCATTTTTTAGCGGTTTCATTCTATAGCACAGGAAAAATTCATAATTTCTCCTTTTGCATATAATATTTTCAAGATTTTCTCTTAAGAAAGCAGGAGTAATCGACAAATAATATATATTCACATGTACATCCGATTTATCCAAAGTAGATTAAAACTACCATTATGAAGATTAAAATACTTGGCACACGCGGTGAAATAGAAGAAAAAGCACCCTGGCATACCAAACATTCAGGAGTCCTTGTCGATGATCATTTTTTACTGGATCTGGGGGAAGAGGAATACCTTAACTATAAGCCTTCCTTCATCGTTTTTTCTCATTTTCATCCAGATCATGCCTATTTTGTGAGAAGAAAGAAAGAACTTTCTGAAAAAATAAAAGCCTATGGCCCTGAAGCGTATGGAGATATAAGAAATGTTATTGTGGCAAATGAACCTTTTCATGTTGATCACTATAAATTCATACCCATTCCAACCATTCACAGTCTTAAGGTGAAATCCCAATCGTATATTATTGAACATGAAGATAAAAGGCTACTTTATACCGGAGATCTTGCCTGGATGGAAAAAAAATACCAGAAACAACTGGGTCACCTGGATATGGTTATTACCGAAGGAAGCTTTTTCAGAAAAGGAGGAATGATAAGAAGAGATAAAAAGAGTGGAAAGATATTCGGACATACCGGAGTGCCCGATTTGATAAGAATCTTCAGTAATCATACAGATCATATCGTTTTAATGCATTTCGGCAAATGGTTTATGAAGGATGTGGAAGCTTCCAGGAAAAAAATCGAAAAGGAAGCGCCCGGTGGGGTTAAGGTCGAAGCTGCAAGAGATGGACAGGAATTCTATGTTTAATCCTGCGCGATTCCAATCCTATATTGCAGATAATATTATCGCCAGGGTTGAAACAATTAAAATCCATTAATCAAGGATTACCACATTAGCCTTTCCCATGCGAGTCGTGTTAAGATCAAGCCAGACTATCACAAAGGCCTAAAAGTAATTCAGGGAAGTCATCCCGGATATTTTAATAGATGCGAAAACCGAAAAGGTTCTGGGAGCGGCTGTTCCCGGAACCGGAAGGTGATGAAATAATCGGTAGCATCCTTATTGCAATGTATGCGAATGCAGATTATAAAGAAATGAGAAATCCGGTCATCCAACATCCATCTGTCACAGAATTAATAAACATAATGTTAAATTCACTGGAGAAAAAATAAGAAGTCAGGGAATTCTCAGCCAACAAGATTTTTCCTCTTCCAGAC
>CAZQOV010000145.1:0-8325 GCA_964595055.1 uncultured Bacteroidaceae bacterium
TCCTGAATCAGCGTATCAGAGAGGTTGTGAAAATGTCAAATCAGGTAGAGAACGCGTTCAAAATTTATTCGTTTTAAAGTGATAGATGAGATACTTTTTTTTGATGAATTGTGTTAGTTTATCAAAAAGGCTGAAGCCTAAAAGTAATTTATGAAATTTATAGATCATCAAAAATCTGATAATTTCTTAAACGAGAAGATAGAATGTCAATTAAAGAATTACATTGTGAACTGCTGGAAGCATACACTGTTGAAAACCTGAACCGGATCTCTCTGACACTTATAAATCTCTATAAAAATCAACAGTTTAGTGTACTACAAAAAATTGCCGATATGATCGGGGAGGAAACAGGCATAGAAATTACACCTCGTGGAAAAGGTTTTTCGAAATTTATGATGCTTTACCATCCGGACAGACTTATTTTTCATTTAAATGAAATTAACAGGCTGAATGCTTTAAATGATTACGAAGGCTTATTAAAGTATTCTCACATTCTTCTTCTTAAAAACCTTGAAGAAATTGCGGATTCATTTGAAGTTTATGAAGATATCGATTACTCACCTGTTTATGAATGGGATTTCAGTAGTGATGGATATAGCATTATTAACGATTACGGACAAACTGAAGTAAGAAAACCTTATCTTAAAAATTTTAGCTTTTATGAGGCCTGCAAAATTCGTTTATTCGGAAATATAGACCAGGATTTTCCTTCCTATTATCTGGAAGACATAGAAGAATTTGAACTTTCTTCCTCGGAAATTGATGACCTTGAGGGGATAGAATCCTGTATCCATGCTAAAGTGATAGACCTTTCGGATAATATGATCTCTGATCTTACTCCTTTGTTCAGTCTGCCATTGCTTCAGGAACTTAATCTGTCGGATAACAATATTGAAGATATAAATGTATTAAGCAATTTGTTAAACCTAAAACGACTTAAAATCTCCAATAATTACATAGAGGATTTTTCTCCGTTATTTGATCTGCCATTATTGGAATACGTTGATCTTAGAGGAAATGAATTAAGCTTAGAACAGGCAGAAAGACTTACTGAGCTCGGTGTGATTGTAGATTCGTAGACGAAAATCTCCCCTTGTCTGAGCGTATATTCATCTTTTTTCCAAAAAAAAACCGCCCCAAAAACAGGGCGGTTCAAAATTATTTATTTATGCCCCTGCTACTCAGGATGAATAGCTTCAACCGGACATACATCTGCGCATGCACCGCAATCGGTACATAATTCCGGATCAATCGTGTAAATATCTCCTTCGGAAATTGCTTCCACCGGACATTCATCTATACAGGTACCACATGCAGTACAATCTTCATTAATTACGTAAGCCATTTTATTTAAAATTTAGTAAATGAACAATTAATTGTTTGCATTGCAAAGTTATACTCTTCCTTTAATTCGCAAACTGATTCTTTTCATATCGGGATTATTTTTAGCCTGTCTAAATTAATCACTGAAGTCCGGAATGATTAATCGTTTGTCTGTTTCATAAGATTGATCGCCATCCAGGACAACAGCCCCATAGATAATTCAATTGAATTTTCATCAATATCAAAACCTGAGGTATGGAGTGCAGCAGCTTCTTTTCCCTTTTTGGCTGTTCCCAGCCTGAAAAGCACAGCCGGATATTTCTGGGAAAAATACGCAAAATCCTCCGCTGTCATTCTTATATCCAGGTCCTCAACATTTTCTTCTCCGCCGAATTGAATGGCAAGATCCTTTAGCTTTTCTGTAAGCCCGGGATTGTTAATCAAAACAGGATAACCTTTACGTATTTCTATATCAGCCTCTCCTCCCATGGCGGAAGTAAGCTCCCGGGTAATTTTCAGGATTTTTTTATGAGCATTTTTTCTCCACTCCTCATCCATGGTACGAAAAGTTCCCTCAAGGAAAACCGTATCAGGAATTACATTTACTGCTCCCTCCCCCATAATTCTCCCAAAAGACAAAACAGAGGGCAAACCGGGTTTATTGTTTCTGCTAACGATCTGTTGCAGGGCAATAACGAGATGGGAGGCAATCAATACCGGATCTGTCAATCGATCAGGCAATGCAGCATGTCCCCCTTTCCCTTTTATGCGGATATAAATTTCATCACTTGATGCCATATACATACCCGGGCGAAATCCCGTTTTGCCAGATTCCAGTTCAGGGTAGACATGCTGGGCAATCATAATCTCCGGTTCTTCACCCTGAAAAAGGTTTTCTTCGATCATAAGTTTTGCCCCTCCGGGTATTCTCTCTTCTCCGGGTTGAAACACAAATTTAATCTTACCCTTAAAGCTATCTTTCAGATCCTTAAGTATTCGGATGGCACCTAATAAACAGGAGGTGTGTACGTCATGGCCACAAGCATGCATTACCCCTTCATTGACCGATTTATAATGATATGGGTTATCTTCTCTGATCGGCAGAGCATCCATGTCGGCTCTGAAACCAATGATCCTTCCCGGCTGTTTTCCTTCAATTTGGGCCACTATACCGGTTTTCACTATAGCTTTCCTATAGTTTATACCCCATTCATCGAGTTTTGCGCATATAAATGCAGAAGTTTTAAATTCCCGGAACGATAGCTCCGGATATTTATGAAGGTGTTGTCGTATGCTGACAATTTCTTCAAAGTATTGTTTTGCCAGTTGTTTTATTTCATCTTTAATCTCATTCATAGGCTATTTTGCGAAAATCATTTTCACAGCAAAAATCATCATCAGTATTCCAAAAATCTGCTTAAGGGTTCTATCCGGAAGATTCACGGCCCATTTTGAACCAAACCAGGAGCCGATGATAAATGTAATCATCAATATTAACGCAAACTTAATATTCACATGTCCTGCTTTATAATAATTTATCACTGCCAAAATCCCAATCGGAGCTAACATAGTAGCAAGACTTGTTCCTTGTGCATTGTGCTGGCTCATCCCGATTACAAATACGAGAACAGGGATCATAATTATACCTCCTCCCACACCAAGTGTTCCACCCACGAAACCTGCGAGGAGACCAGTGGCGATAAGGATTAGTATCTCCGCAACTGTCATAAAAAATTATTTAAAAGTCCAAATTTAAGGAAAAATAAAAGATGCGTGGCAAGATAATGCCGTTTTCAATTCCCCAGGCCCAGTCAACCCTGACAAAATATCCAAATAAACGTGTTCTGGCTCCAAAGCCATATCCGGCAACAAGGGGATCACGGTTCGAATCGACCACAACTTTCACCGGCCCGTTCACATATTCTTCAATATCATATTCGTTCTCTCCGACCCAGGGATGTAATCCTGCCCAGGCCGTTCCAGCATCAAAGAAACCTATAAGCTGCAAATTATTCAGGAAAGAAGAGGACAGAGGACGGTTTGCAATATATCGAATGATGGGCCAGCGTAATTCCGTATTGATAAGCGCAAAATTATTCCCGTTGCGAATGTTTTGGGTAAATCCCCTCATGTTGGTGGCAAGCGTCTGAAAAGCATAATTCTTGGAATAATCAATGGGTACAGAACGATCAAATGTTTGTACAGTGGGGTTGAAATTGGTCCAGTTATCCACACTTCCCAGATAATAA
The DNA here is from genome assembly GCA_964595055.1 of uncultured Bacteroidaceae bacterium. GTDB lineage: Bacteria > Bacteroidota > Bacteroidia > Bacteroidales > CAYRTD01. The sequence goes on from CAZQOV010000145.1 coordinate 3,573, forward strand.
ATCAGCGGTGTATTTCCGAAGGACGTACTGGCGGCAAACCTGTTGGCCCATATCAAAGAGCGATGGATACGGGTATAGTGCCGGAAATCAGCACCCAGAACAAAGAGGTCCGACTTTTTCTTATCGATCTGATTATAAGCTTCTGCAAAAATTTTGTACCGTAAACCCTGGTATAAATTTAATCCCAATGAACGGGTATTGTCAAAGACATAAGCCAGACGAACGCCAGCCCAGGGTTTAATAGTGGAGTTTTCGTTGAGATTGCTCAGGTCTGTGGAAAGAAAGACACTTTTATCACTACGATAAATAGCTGTTCCTTCAATTCGTGCAACCTGACTGAAGGGATACTTGAGAATAAATCGTAATTCGTGCGCATATGTCTTTAAAAGAGACGTCTCAGTATTTGCATTAAAAACCTGGCGGTGAAAAATAAATTGCTTGTCCCACCGGTTTTTCATATCCTCAAAACTCAAAAGATATTCGTTACTGTTAAAATCGGTAGCAAAACGCACCCCCCCAATAATCCGATAATCCTCAAACAAATCATTAGCGCCAACTTTAAACAACAGGTTAAACCCGGGGTTATAATAAACAGCTCCCCCGGTAAAGGTCTGATAGGATTCATTTAAAAAACTAAAATCTACCTGGTTTACAAGGTAATTCGTGTAAAAGGTAGTTTCATAATCAATGTATCTCTGTCTCTCGGTTTCCTGAACCGTATCCATGACAATTTTAAGGTTATTCCCTGCTAATCTTTCATTATAATAACTGAGTTTTTCCTTTTCAAAAACATAATTATTAACATCAATCTCTGAAAATCCCAAATTAAGGGTGTCTTCACCAGAAATAATGTGATTATCTATAACATCTTCCATGGGTATTCTTTTTCTCCGGATGTTTTGAATGCTGTCTTTTTCTTCAAGGTCCAGGGCATACTTTTCCTTAAAGGGTGTAACCCTGATATCCTCTTCAACATCCTCCGGATTAATGGATCCCGTGAACATTTTATACCTGCCATCATGATAAATTACCTGAGAATATTGATTTGCTTCAGAAGTAATATGATGTTCAATAATATTTCTGCGGTAATTGGTTAATGGTTTAGTCCTTGCAAAATACCGGTAATGGGTAGTGGTATCAATAAAGCTTATTACACTATCATACTCTGCCAGGTAACGATTTAGGATCCCGTTCTTATCACTGAGATACAAAAACTTATTCTTTTCCAAAACATAAGGTTGTTTCCGTGTAGAATAATCTCTGTCATTTACCCTTTTGAGCACCCCGGGTCTTTCTTCAAGATCGTATAAGTAAACATTGAAATTTTCAGAAATACTCGAAGGATTGGTACTATTATTCAATGTATCAGACTTTCGGTTTGAGGTAAATATAATTTTCGTTGAATTATCATAAAAGCGGGGATTAAGATCATCGGCTATATCATTGGTAATTTGATCGTTTGTGCCGGTTACAATATCATGAACATAAATATCTGTCTGCCCACGGTATACACCTGAAATAAGAAATTTGAGCCCGTCATCGGAATACGAAAAATCCATGATCTTTTCAAAATATACAAACAAACGGGAAGAATATTCGTCCAGATCAAGGTCATAAGTTGTAAGTCTCAGTTCACCCTTCTCTTCCTCAAGCCAGGCAACAATTCTGCCGGAAGGATGCCAGGCAATCACGGGGTAAGAATAATCGGTGATCTGTTCGATCATATGACCCTGCCTTTCAAGTTTCCTCTTTTTGTCTGTCCGGGTATCGTATAACCATACTTTATATCGCCCCATTTTATTCGTGGTATAGGCTATGTGATTGCCGGTAGGACTTATTTTCACCTGACTGTAAACTGTTTTTTTCCTGTACCTCTTTAATACCTGTCCGTCATCAGGAAGTTCCCGGTAGTTCTCCTGGGGAAGATACATGGTTGTGTAATACCCCAACCATTCGTTTGAAAGATCCTTGAGCGTTAACCCCAGAACGTTGTAAAATCCCTGATTAATATTTTTGTTGATCCTTGTAAGATAAATAATGTTGGGTATAACAGACTCCCCAAAATTGTCAGCAATATATTTCCAGAAAGAATGTCCGGCATAAACGGCATCTTTGCCTTCGAGCCGGTTAAATTTTTCAAATCTTTCACTCACAATTCCATCCTTCACCCGATTTTCCAATTCAAAGTCCCAAGGATTGGAGATGTAAGAAACCAAGCCCTTGATATACCATTCCGGTAAATTTAAAAGGGTAGATCCGGTGAAATTATCCCGAAAATCATTCCCATAAAGCATCTCATAAATTAATGCCTCGGCAAGGGTCTCTGTGATCTGCTTATTAAACCTGTTATGATTTCCTTCGAAATAGACAAATATTTTATTCTGAATAATCCTGGTGACTCCCCCAACATTGGCTTCCTGCTCATCATCCATATGTAACTGTCCGATATTGCTTTGCTTAAAATCAGATAACTTGTTGTAAACAATAAAAATGAGCCTTTTCTCAAAATTATAATCAAAAAAACGCTCTATACGCGGAAGTTCATCTTCCAAATAATCAGCAACATATAAGGATAATTCACGCCCTTCGTCATAGGAATATACGTCATACCGGTCGAAGCGGTAATATTTCCAATAAAAGGTATTGTACTGAACCCTGTTTTTTCCAAAGGTCATCTGATGACCATTATAAAACTGAGCTTCAGAATATCCTGGCAGAATAAACAGGATAACTACTGCACCAATTATGACATTTTTTATCCGGCTCACAAGCTTGCTCTTTACAATTCTCAAATTTAACTATTTATACGATAATACCATATCTTTTATTATTCCTATTCTATATGTCTGGGTGAGATCCCGAATCTCCCCCAACCTCTTTCATCTACCCCAAAAACACAGAAAACTTCCCGCGAGACCTTAAACGAAATATCAGCAAAACCAGGCAAATCAACAGAAACAATAAGCTTATTACCGACATGAGTTAAGTACTCACTGGATCATTACCCCTTCAGAAAGGATTTAGGCTTAAGCCCAATCCACATAACAACAAAAATTAAGCAAATTTTATGCAACATTTAACAAAAATCATGGTATAAAAATTTTGAGCTTTATTTAAATTTGTAGAATAACAATTTATAATAGAAAATGCTCGTTTATATCCCGGTTTTAATACGAATTTAAGTAAAAAATCATGGTAAAAATGAAAAAGCATATAATGGTATTTATTCTTTCGTTCGTGATGTTATCCCCGGTATTAATTGCCCAGCAAAAAAATGCCAATATTTCATTTGAAAAATCAGTGCATGATTTCGGAGAAATTAAAGAAGCAAATGGTGTGGTAACTTACAAATTCGATTTTACCAATACGGGAAATGAACCCCTCATTGTTCAAAGGGTTACCTCATCCTGTGGATGCACCTCACCTTCCTGGACCAAACAGCCCGTCATGCCAGGTGAAAAAGGATATGTAAGTGCTGCATTCAATCCTGCCCATCGACCCGGAAAATTTGACAAATCAATAACGGTTCAGACCAATTCTGCCAATCCGGTTATGAGACTCCGTATCACCGGTAATGTTATACCAAAACCTTTAAGCATTGAGGAACAGTATCGTTATGAAATGGGGGAAGTCCGATTTAAATCCAATCATTTGAGTTTTGGTACGATCTACAAAGGAAAGCCCCAGACAAAAGAAATCGAATTCATCAACACAAGCAGCGAAAGCCTAAATATGGAGCTCCGCGACCTTCCTCCTCATCTGGAAGCTTCAATAAGTAACAATGACCCAAAACCCGGAGAAACAGGAAGCGTGAGAATTACTTATCATAGTGACAAAAAAAATGACTGGGATTTCGTTATCGATCGCCTGCCCTTATTCATAAATGGAAAAACCCATCAAAATAACCGTTTGATTGTAAGTGCAAATATTCAGGAAGATTTTTCGAGCCTTACAGCCGATGAAATATCCAATGCTCCTACCATCGAATTCGAAAATAAAACCTTCAATTTCGGAAAACTCGAACAAGGCGAAAAAGTAGAACATGAATATACCTTTAAAAACACCGGCAAAACAGATCTCATAATTCGAAAAATCCGTGCAAGTTGCGGATGCACTGCAATAATTACTGAAAAAAAAGTAATCCCCGCTGGCGAAGAGGGTTCCATTAAAGTTAATTTCGACTCCAGGGGAAAAATGGGAAATCAGAATAAAACCGTTACGGTAATTTCAAATGATCCGGACCATTCAAGGGAAATCTTATGGATTCGCGGAGAGGTAGTCAATAAAAGTTAACCAGCCCCTTTATACCCGGCCTGAGCAATACGAGTGAAGTCGAATATCGCTTGATTTAGACATATCACCCTGCACGAAAAACTTAATATAATAGGTTTTATCCTCCAATATGGACTCGGTTCAGGCTAATTTTGCCATCGATAAAATAAAACCCTTATGCTTGACAAATGGGAACAATCGTCCCATTTGAATAATCATTAATTCGAAAAAGATCCTGAGAACCAATTTTAGAGGGACAAACGTCATAGGACGGATGTTAAAGGCATATGATCGGATACCATCTAATTTTACTTCTTTCTCCCAAAGTAAATAAAATAACCACTGGGGAGCCTGAACGTTTTCGTTAAAATATATTGCCATCTGTATTTTTATAAAAATTTTTATATATTTGCATCTCTATTTATATATATATTTATATTTTTTAATAAAATGAAATTAAATACACGTTTAGAACACAGCG
>CAZQOV010000146.1:0-8235 GCA_964595055.1 uncultured Bacteroidaceae bacterium
TACCTGCCGGCGATGTTCAAATCATGAGTGGTAAAAATGATGGTTTTACCTTCTGCAGAAAGATCACTCAAAAGTGAAAAAATTTCGTATTTATTGGGTATATCCAGGAAAGAAGTGGGCTCATCAAGCAAAATCACATCGGTATTTCGTGCAAACACCCGGGCCAGCATGGCTTTTTGTCTTTCACCATCACTAAGTTCGTTAAGCTTGTTATTTTTCAGATGCCCAATACCGCAGACAGCGATAGCGTTGCTGATTAACTTTTGATCAAGTGGCCTGAGAATCCCGAAAAAATTTGTATAGGGGTATCTTCCGATTCGCACAAACTCTTCCACGGTCATCTCCGGATTATCAGGAAGAGAGGTGGAGACATATCCCACTTTTTGGGCAAAATCTGCCGAAGTAAGTGTTCGTATATCCTTCTGATCAATCGTCAACTTTCCCTGTAAAAGATTATGCAGTCCCACCATCGATCTTAACAAGGTCGTTTTTCCCGATCCGTTTCTGCCAATCAGGGCAATGAGTTCCCCTTTTAAAATCTTCAAATCAAGTTGATCCAACAATATTTTTTCCTCTTTATCGGTATGATAACCAATCCGGCAGTTAGAAAGCACTATCTGGAAAATCTCCTTTTTCATTAGCTAAAAATGCGTTTTTTACCCAAAACTATCCAAATTACCACCGGAATGCCTATTAAAGAGGTAATAGCATTCAAAGGCAGTATCATTTCCGCCCCGGGCAATTGAGATAGCATATCGCTCAGTAACATAATTGCTGTTCCCAGAAGAATCGAAAAGAAAAACAATACGCCAAAACGGGAAGTTTTTGTCAACATACGTGCCATATGCGGAACTGCGATGCCAATAAAACCAATGGGACCGCAAAAAGCCGTCACGGTTCCGGTTAGCAATGCAGTAGAGGTAAAGACCATAATCCGGTAGGGAAGAATCCGGACACCGAGAGAACGAGCATAATTTTCACCCAGAAGCATAGCATTTGAGGGTTTTATAATCAAAATAGCCAGCAGAATTCCTGGTAAAAAGCCGAGCAAGAGATAGGGAATTTGATTTGAACTAACCCCTCCAAGGCTTCCCATTGTCCATATTACGAATGCTTTTAATGCCGATTCCCGGCTAAAGTATTGTAATATGTTTATGATCGCAGAAATTCCGCTGCCTAACATGATCCCCAGGATAAGAATGGACATTACATTCTTTAACCGGAAAGATACAATCAGAATAAGGATAAGAACGGTTGCCGCTCCCAACCACGAAGCCAAAATTAACAACATGTTATTCTCCGATTCCAGGACTGAAAATTCGAACAAACCCGGTAAACCCACAACAAGTAAAGCGACACCTAATCCTGAACCCGAACTTATGCCAAGTACATAGGGCCCTGCCAGCGGGTTCCTGAACACGGTCTGCATCTGCAAGCCACTAACAGAAAGAGCAATCCCTGAAACGATAGCTGTTATGACCCGGGGGATCCGGAACTCATGTAAACTTATCCAGGCTAAACTGTTATTGTTTTCGGCAAATAGATTATTCTTTACATCATTAAAGCTTAACCCAACACTCCCGGTCAAAAGATCAGCTATGATAAGAATTATTACGGCAATGAAAAGGAAAATTCCCCTTGTTAGAAAAGTATAGTTATCAGCGGTTTTGAGTTCAGCATTCATAAATCTATTTGAGCTTATCCAACTCTTTTATCATAGCCTCCATTTCTTCTTTAATCCTGCTATAATGATGATTAAGGTTTTCTAAATCTTTCGATTCTTCAGGATGATTTATGCGGCTGATGATCTCATTCCTTTTTTTTACAAGATTTTTGATAATTTCATCAAACTTATCTTCCGCCATATCCGGGTGAAAATGCTTATAAGCAAAAACTTCTGTCATAAGCTCATGTGAAAGATAATTCACATCCTTTTTTAATTTTCTGATACTTGCCATATTGGGGGGTTTAAATTTAACTTCCTGAATTTATTCTAATTTTCGATAATATGCAAAATCGTGTTCAGGAAGTATATCCGGATAAAAAATTTTTATCAGGTCTTTTAGAATCAAATGGGGTTCAACTACTCCTTTTTCCCAGTATGGGTTTCCCCCGCCAATACACTTCATAGCATCATTATTGTATACTTCCCCATCCTGAAAAACTTTTAACAGGGTAAAACGGTGGTCAATGCCAGTAATCTCCCGGAGACTGGATGCACCTCCTGAATTGATCCATACATCTGCACGCATTGCCCTGGTGAGAACCGCTTCAAGTGAAAGGGGGATATTCTCCATGGACATATTCTCGCTCCACAGATAGTTTCCTCCGGCATCACGGATTAATTTTGCAGTGTAGCTTTCACCTCCTGCCAGATGCCAGGTATTTTTCCAGGGTAAACCTACCAGCACCGAAGGTTTTTCTCTGTTCTTATCAACAGTCATTCGCATTCTTTCGTATTCATTTTTACTCTTCTCAAAAACAAACTCTGCCTGCTCCTCTTTGTCATAAAATTGACCAAAAACCCGGATCCATTCCAGTTTGCCAAGGGGGTGAGGTTCCAGATATTCAGCAATCATAAAAACCGGGATTCCCGCCTGTCGTAATCTGGCAGAAATACCGGTAACGGAAGATTCAATACCGTAAAGAAAAACAACATCAGGTGAAAGCGCTATTAGACGTTCATAATCAACGGAAGGAGGAAAGCCAACATCGAAAACTTTTTTTTCTTTTTTTCTTTGGTTTACCAAATCGTCACATACATACTTCAATCCGGAAACCCCGCTTATTCCTTCTGTTTCTTCCAGTGCATGGATAAAACCGATGTGTGTGGTCGAAAACACGACCACATTGGATACAGGAATAGGAATCAACGGAAAATTTCGCAGGGAATCCGGAAGCTTCTCAGCATCTCTTGCCAGAATATAAATGAGTTCTTCTCCGCCAGATCTCTGCCATGGATCATAAATACGAATAATTTTAAATCCCTTATGCTTTTGAATATGAAATTTCTCGGCATACTCATTATCCGTGATTCTGTTTTCTTGTTTTTCAGAAACAGAACAGGAGGAAAACAATACCGATAGTATGATGAACAGAAATAAATCTTTCACTTTGTAATAACTATTTTTTTCTTTTCGCGATATCCTTCCATAATAATATCCATAAGGTAAATACCATTTTCAAGTCCGGAAAGGTTAAAGCTTAAATTCTCCAGGCTTGAAACAGTATAATCTGCCAATAAAGCACCGGTAAGGGTATAAACCCGAATTATGCAATTAGCGATAGAGAGATTAGAGGTGTGTAAGGTAAAATATCCGTTATTCGGATTGGGATAAAGGGTGAAAAGTTCAACGCTAAAGGTATCGGCAATTTCTGTAGGATCGTAACCTCCAATGAATTCAAAGCCTGTATTTAATGAATCCAGCCAGTATTTCAATTGTCTGCCGGGTTCAGGATAATAGTCCCAGTTCATAAAAAACTTGGAGAAATAATCATTATAAGGGTAAGTGCAATAGGCATCACCTCCTGTCAGGTTCCCCGTAATTAGCTGCAACTGGTTAAAAAGCGGACTACCTGAGGATCCAAACTCAGTAACGCCGGATTCCCATTTTCCAATCCGCCAAAAAGCTCCGGGTACACTGCCCGTAAATAACCATTCCGGGGGATTATCCTCCTGATATTCGGTTAATGCCCGGTCTTTATCCCGTGAAATTTTTTTAACATCTCCCTGGGGATGATGAATCGTCACACTCGACAAAGGAGGATTGAGGGATCTGGACCAACCCGCAAAATAAGGCTGGTACTCTTCCGGTGGGTCCTCAGATAACAGCAGTAAGGAGAAATCAAGGCTATCTGAAGTCGCTAACACGCTGGTTCCGGAAAGCGTCATGGAGACATCTCCGTCATTTCCGTTGCATTGCTCCGATTCATAATTAAAATAGAGAACAGCTGTTTGGGCTTCAAAATCCGTCTTAATGCAATGATTGGCAGTATAAAACAATGCTTTCCCGTCTTCTGAAGTATTGTTTATTAAAGTACCGGTACATAACTCTGTAGTAAAATCGTTTCTTTTAAATATTATTCTGCATACCGACCTTTTCACTTTTTGCCAGGCTTCTCCTTCCGGACAATTAATGTCAACTTCACAATCTCCGGACAAACCAAAAAATCCATCTTTAGAACTATACGTAGAGAAAATATCGATAAAGGCGTGAGAAAAACTGCCAATGGAAAGTTGCCCGTATTCCTTTCCTTCCGGAACCTGCAGTTCTATCACCAACCGGCTTCCGGGAAGAAAGGCCGTTTGCAGTATACCGGAAAATTTATGGGTAAGATGGTTAAATCCTCCGAGGATCTCTTCAAAATCGGGGGTATATAAAAACAGCATCACTCCTTCCTTCAGCCTGAAACGGTCAAAAAAAACCGCAAGAGCTTCTGCCCCTTCAGAATAAATCTCCAATCTCCAAACCTTATAACCATTCTGCAGGGCTACCCAATTCCCCGAATTTTCAGGATTTAACAGAACTTTCTGGTCTATGGCAACTGTCAGGGGCTTCTTCCCATAAATACGCTCATCATCCTCAATGCTTCGGATAATCGCTTTTTCAATCTCAGTTTTATCAAGCTGGAAGGGAGGGACAACTGAACGATAAGACTTTGTAAGCATAGGTTGTCCCCCTCTCGATATCTGGGTTTTCACAGAAATCAGCGGAATAAAAAGAAAAAACAGGATAACAAGTCCGGTTTTCATAAGATATATTCTGTGTATATCGCTAAAGTAGATTTTTTTTGCTTTCCAATCTTGTTTATTCCTGTAATTCACCGATTATATTATCAACACAAACATAGGTGGGGGTATTGATCCCAAAATCGCCTACATCAGATGATTCAAATGAAAAAACCAGATATTTCAGATAACCTGCCTGACTAAGGTCTACATCCGTCCACATATTGGCAATATAATCCTCTGCATTATTATCGAAGGTATAATCAGCCAGAGCAAGCCGCACTTCAGCAACCAGATTTCCTGACTCATCCAATCCTTTTAACAGAAGGTTTAAATAATCCGGATCATCTCCTGTCTCTCCTCCGAACTGTTTTGAAAAACTTCCCCCTTCAAGCATAGAATAATATGCATAAGTGGAATTACAAAAAGAAATATTGGTCACTTTTTCCGGCACCAGGAATTCGATGGTATCTGTTGACATCGTAAAGAGCAGTCCAAATTTTTCACTCCCATCGGCACCTTTGCCGGCAATGCAACTATACATATTCTCAAATCCTCTGGTTTCAGTATCGTTATGATTGGATACCACAAATCCCGACCATGAATCAAAGTCTTCATCATAGCGGGTTGGAAAATGGGCATTTCCAAGTGTGAATCCTCCGGATTTATTTATATAATAACCTTCTGACTCAAGCTCCACTTCTTCGAAATCTATTCTGTCTTTTTCCGGTTGATCTTTTTCACACGAGATAAAAAAGAAAATTCCTGTTGCTGCAAATGCAATGATCCATACTTTTGTTTTCATAATTAAAATTTAAAAAATTAATAAAATTGATTTGCAGGCAATAATCTAAACATGAAAGGATAAAGAGGTAATTCAGTTGCTTTAATATCCCGAAAGCTTAGTTTATTAACCTTACCGGCAGGTCTTCTGACTTACTCCATTTCCGGAAAGCCTTCCCGCAGGTGCATTACCTGCAGTGGCAAAGAAAATCCGGAAATTACCGGAGAACACAGCAGCGGGTACTGTTGCCGAATCAAACGGCATTCCCTCTTAGTTTATGGATCGAAACGATTCATAAAAACCGGCATGTCAAAAATAATTAAATTATCTTATCTCAAGCTTAAATTTCATTTTTTATCGATAGACAAAACAAAAGAATCCACAACTTTCTGTGTAAAAACAAGACAATGTAAGCTTTATACTCAGGTCGCAAAAAGACCGCATAATAAGGAAAAGGAAAAGGACATCTGCATTTTTTTACTAATTTTATAGAAAAGTTTTTCACCCTGTCATTGATAAAAAAACCGGGATTTTTGTTCGAGAGCAGGATAGTCTTAACTCGCTTTCCTGATTCTTATTAAAAATATTCATCAATTAATTCGTCTAAAATGGATGTGCAAGCTGCCAGGCAAAAGATTATTTCTCTTCGAAAAGAACTTCACGATCACAACTATAAATATTATGTCCTTTCGGAACCTGAGATATCTGATTTTGAATATGATCAGAAGATGAAAGAGCTTGTTGAACTCGAAACTCAGTTTCCAGAGTTTGAAGATGATAACTCTCCGAGCAAAAGGATTGGAAGTGATCTTACCGAAGACTTTGAAACGGTCAGGCACAAATATCCCATGCTCTCCCTGGGAAATACCTATTCAAAAGAAGAATTAGGGGAATTTGACAGACGGGTCAGAAAAACAATTCAGAAGGATCTGGAATATGTACTTGAATTGAAATACGATGGTGTTGCCATCAGTCTTACCTACCAAAACGGCCGGCTTATCAGAGGATTAACTCGCGGAGACGGGGAAAAGGGGGATGATGTTACCCGGAATATTCGCACCATCAGGAGCATTCCACTGACTCTTCAAAAAAATGATTTCCCTGATGAATTTGAGATCCGGGGTGAAGTTTTTATGACAAGGGAAGGGTTTAGAATAATGAATGAGAATAGAGCAAAAGAAGGGCTTCCGTTATTTGCTAATCCCCGCAATGCTACTTCCGGCACACTCAAACTTCAAAATTCATCAGAAGTTGCCAAACGGCCACTGGAATGTTTTATATATTACCTGCCCGGGACAGATCTCCCTTATGACAATCATTATGAAAACCTCATGAAAGCCCGGCAGTGGGGATTCCGTATATCTGCAGAATTCACCAGAAAAGTAAAAAGCCTCGAGGAAATTTTCGATTATATCAATGAGATCGATGACAAACGAAAAAAATTACCCTTCGACATTGACGGGATTGTAATAAAAGTCAATTCTATCTTTCATCAGCAGGAATTAGGCTTTACTGCAAAAACACCACGATGGGCTATTTCTTATAAATTCAAGGCTGAACAGGCTTATACCCGGTTAGATTCCATCAGTTTCCAGGTTGGCAGAACTGGTGCTGTCACCCCCGTAGCAAACCTGGAAGCTGTAAGTCTCGCCGGAACTACTGTCAAAAGAGCTTCACTTCATAATGAGGATCAGATCAAACAACTGGATATTCGTCCAGGAGACTGGGTTTATGTTGAAAAAGGAGGAGAAATAATCCCTAAAATCGTAGGTGTGGATAAATCGGTCAGGAAAAAGGACCTACCCGAATTCAGGTTTATTAAAAACTGTCCGGCCTGTGGGGCAAAACTGGTAAGAAGCGAAGGAATGGCTGCGCATTATTGCCCGAATTCTCATCAATGTCCCCCCCAGATAAAAGGAAAAATTGAGCATTTTGTCAGCCGCAAGGCAATGGACATAAACATTGCCGAAGCTACGATAGATCAGTTGTATCAGAAAGGCCTTTTAAACAACATTGCAGATCTCTATGAATTAAAATATGAACAGATCATCCGGTTAGAGCGTTTTGCAGAGAAATCGGCGAAAAATCTGATTCAAAGTATAGAAAACTCTAAGCAAACCCCTTTCCCAAGCGTTTTATATGCCCTGGGAATTCGTTTTGTAGGGGAAACTGTCGCAAAAAAACTTGCCAGACATTTTACCACACTTGATAATCTTATGAAGGCCTCATTTAACGAACTGATTGAAATAGATGAAATCGGGGAACGCATTGCCGAAAGTGTGATAAATTTTTTCGCTAATCCCGTAAATACCGAAATTGTGGAAAATCTGAGTAGACATGGACTTAATTTAGAGATAGATGAAGAAAATAAACCCGTATCTTCCGAACTGGAAAATTTAAATTTTGTAATTTCCGGTACATTCAATAAGTATTCCAGGGACGAAATTAAGAGCCTGATTGAAAAGAACGGAGGAAAAAACCAGTCATCAGTAAACAGCAAAACAGATTATCTTATTGCAGGTGAGAATATCGGTCCTTCAAAAAAGAAAAAAGCAGAAGTATTCAATGTAAAAATCATTGATGAGGAAAGCTTTGAAAAGATGATAGGCCCAAAGCATTGAACAGACAGGAAAATTTAGTAATATTGCACCGTGAGAGGATTTTTAAAAATAAGAACCGCCCTGGGGAATTATATCTTGAAAAAAAAGATAAAAAATTCTAC
>CAZQOV010000147.1:0-8225 GCA_964595055.1 uncultured Bacteroidaceae bacterium
TCAGTCACCGGAACCTCAGCATTACCGGTGAAGCATATTTCGATGTAACAGAAAATAAAGATCTTCCCTTCACAGTGAATGTAAAAGAAAATAAATTGATAGCCCTCGGCACCGAATTCTATGTGAGTGCCTATGATTATAACAATAGACTGTCATCCGGACTGCTCTCGGGAAAAATCAGGATCGAGACAAGCGAAGAAACTGTTGAATTAAGCAAACCAGGAGCTGCTTCCTTTGATCTTGAGAGTGGATCTTTAATTTCAAAAGGAAAGCCTGAACCTTCTCATTATGAATGGAAGAATGGAAAATTAATCTTCAATAATACATCACTTGAAGAATTATCCCATCGACTCTCTAACTGGTACAATCATACGGTTAAGGTTGAAGAAAGCATTAAAGATCAAAAATTCACCCTCCGGATTGAGGATGAAAATATTAAAGAAGTACTGGAACTGATAAAACTGGCTTCAGAGCTTGAATATAAAGCAACTGATACCGGTTATTATATTTTTTCTAATTGAAAGTAAAATCATCCGAATATGAGAAGATTGAAAACCCTAAGCCTGCTTCTTTTCAGCATATTCAGCCTCCTGGCATCTATGGGAATAAATGCCTATTCCCAGGATTCACCGGCCAATACCAGGATAAACCTGAACGCAGAAAATGAAAGCATTGAAATCATTCTTAAGAAGATCGAACAGCAGATCCCGTTCAGCTTTGTCTATAACAGTTCTGTAACTGATGTGAATCAAAAAGTATCGCTTAATGTCAATAATCAGAATATATCTGAGAGTCTTGACCGTCTACTGGCCGGCAAAAATATTAATTATACATTCAGGGATAAACATATCGTTCTAACCCCTGAAGCCCGGGGCAGGACAATGGCACCCGAGCAGGATGATATTACGGTAACAGGGGTGGTAAGAGATAAAGATGGGATCCCTCTTATCGGGGTAAATGTGTATGTGAAAGGAACCACCCGGGGCACCATTACCGGCACCGACGGAACTTTCAGCATAAAGGCTGAAATAGGACAAACACTCGTATTTTCCTATGTGGGATACACCCTGCTTGAGGAGAAAATCAGCGAGGATACTGATCTTGATATCACTCTCACCGAAGAAACAAAAACCCTGGAGGAGGTTGTTGTAATCGGCTACGGACAGGAAAGCAAAGCGCTTCTTTCCAGTTCGGTGGGAAGTGTAAATGCTGAAGATCTTATAGAGGCCCCCACCTCAACAATCAGTGGTGCCTTGCAGGGAAGGGCTGCAGGGATACAGGTAGTGCAAAACTCAGGTACTCCCGGAGCCGGTATCAGTGTAAGGATCCGTGGAACAAGCTCTATCAATGCAGGAGCTGAACCCCTTTACGTAATTGACGGGGTGCCAATGATCACCCGTGACCTCAGCCAGATCGGCTTCTCCGGGCAGGGCGTTAACTCAGTATCCGATTTGAATCCCGGCGATATTGAATCCATCTCCATACTGAAAGACGCATCGGCAACAGCTATTTACGGAGCCAGGGGATCGAACGGAGTAGTTTTGATCACTACAAGGCAGGGTAAACGGAATGAAAACCAGATGAGGTTTAATGCCAATTATGGCTGGCAGGAAGTAATTGATAAGGTCGACCTCTTGAATGCCAGAGAGTTCATGAGAATGAAAAACGATGCCAGCATCAATGATGGTGGTCTTCCTATTTTCAGCGAGGAAGCAATTGAGAATCCGGAAGTCAATACGGATTGGCTCGATCAGATCTTCCGGACGGCCCCCATTCAAAATTATGATCTGTCATTTTCAGGAGGAAATGAAAAAACACGATACTACATTTCCGGAGCTTATTTCGACCAGGAAGGGATTGTACTAGGCACCGATTATTCCAAATTCAGCGGCAGGGTGAATATCGATCAGGAAATTAATGATAAATTCAAGGTAGGAACAAACTTTGGCGTTACCCGATCATTCAATAACCGGAAAGAAGGAGACCAGTCATTGAACGGCCCTGTTCCCAACGCCCTTTCACTCCCTCCTGTTTACCCGGTTTATAATGAAGATGGAAGCTACAACGAGTCCGGACCCTATGGCAATCCGGTCTCTATTGCCAAACAACAAATTAATGAAGGAATTTCCTTCAGAACCCTCGGAAACATATACCTGGATTATGAGATCCTCCCGGGACTGAGCTTTAATTCAAAGTTCGGTTATGACTTTGTAAATTATCGTGAGCACAGCTACGACCCCACTACAACACGGCAGGGAGCAAAATATAACGGAGTGGGACTGGAATCTACTTCCGAAGCTATCAAGGTATTATTCTCCAATGTCCTGAATTATGAATTTGATATCGGCGAAAACCAGTTTACACTCCTTGGGGGTGTGGAATTCGAACAGGAAAAAGAAAGCATTACCTACATGCGGGCGCAGGATTATGCAAGTCCTGAACTCGAATATATGACCTCAGCAGCAACCCCGATAACCGCCAGCGGAAATTCCTACTTCAGGTATAAATTGAATTCCTACATCGGAAGAGTGCGTATGAACCGCCAGAACAAATATCTCCTTACACTCAGTGCAAGATACGATGGATCTTCCAAATTCGGACCTGAAAATAAATACGGATTCTTTCCCAGTGGAGATATTGCCTGGAGGATATCTGAAGAAGATTTCTTCCCGGACATGGCTGTCAGTAATCTCAAAATCCGGGCGAGCTATGGTTTGACAGGGAATGACTTTATTCCTTCACTCCGGTATCTCGACCTGTATTCCCCTTCATCCTTTTACATGAATCAACCGGGAATAAGCATCAGCCAGATCCCCAACCCGGGTCTGAAATGGGAATCTACAGCACAGACAAATTTCGGTCTTGATGTTGGCTTTTTCACCAACAGGCTGAACCTGAATATTGATGTATACAAAAAGGAAACTATCGATCTTCTTCTCGACAGGCCATTGCCTACAAGCACCGGCTTTTCAGGAGTTACCGCCAACATTGGCCGGTTGCAGAACAAAGGAGTGGAAATCAATCTGCAAAGTGACAACTTCACCGGTGATTTCTCATGGAGCACTATAATGAATGTTGCTTTTAATGAGAATGAAGTGCTCGAACTTTATAACGATCAACCAATTGATGATATCGGCAGAGGTGGCAACAGACTTGAAGTGGGCGAGCCTATTGGAATATTCTATGGCTGGAATTCCCTTGGAGTAGATCCTTCCACCGGCGATATCGTTTTTGAAGATCTGGACGGCAACGGATTGATCGATTCGAGAGACCGTACAAAAATAGGAGATCCAAATCCTGTTTTTACAGGTGGTTTTAACAACCAGTTCTCCTGGAAAGGACTGGCGCTTACCCTCTTCTTCCAGTATTCCTATGGTAATGATATTTTCAATGGCACCAGGGTATATCTCGAAAGCATGAAAGGAAGTGATAACCAGTTTGCCACTGTTCTGGATCGCTGGAGAGAACCGGGAGACATTACTCCTGTTCCCAGGGCCACCAATAGTGACCGGAATGAAAACAACCGTCATTCTTCACGCTTTGTTGAAGATGGCTCCTACCTGAAACTTAAAAATTTGAGGTTATCTTACAATCTGCCCCAAAACCTAATAAGCCGAATGGGACTTAACCGAATGGAAATATATCTGGTGGGACAAAACATATGGACCCTGACAGGCTATTCCGGAATGGATCCTGAGGTAAATTATGCGGGACAGGATGTAACAAGACTGGGGACGGACTTTTTTACCTATCCCCAGGCCAAATCATTAAGCCTTGGAATATCCATGAATTTTTAAAATCAAATGAGATCATCTATGAAAACAAAATATAAAATGATGAACAAAACAGGGATAGCTTTGATGTCCGGTCTGTTGCTTTTCGGAAGTTCCTGTGAGGAATATCTCGAAATTGAGCCAACAGGAAGTCTGCTTGCAGAGCAGGCTTTTAACACTAAAGAGGATATTGTTTATGGTATCAATGGATGCTATGATGCTCTTCAATTTTCAGGATATTACGGGAGAACATACATAAATGTGGCCGATCTTGCAGCAGATAATGCCTACAACGGAGGAACTATTCTCGAATATGGCCAGGTGAATAACAACAATATCCTGGAGGATAATGCCCTGATTGAAGCCATCTGGGCGGATATCTACACCGCCATCAACCGGGTAAACACCATTATAACGATACTCGATGATGTTGAACTCACCAACGAAGAAAGAACAGAGCTTGAATCTGAGCTTCGATTCCTCAGGGCACTGCACTATTTCAACCTTGTTGCAGTATTTAAAGAGGTTCCCTTAAGGCTTGTGCCTACCCGAAATCTGGAAAACCTGGATGAACCCCTTGCAGAACGGGATCGTATTTTCAATTTTATACATGAAGACCTGACGTATGCCAGAGGCAACCTGAGTAATATCGATCCTGTAAAAGCCACAAATTTTGGAATTGAAACACTGCGTGCAAAAGTTTATTTGCACCAGGAACAATGGGACAGCGTGGTAAATATAACAACCAGGATTATCAACAGCAGGAATTATGAACTTGAAGAAAACTACGAGGATCTTTTCACAGTGGAAGGCGGAGTTGAATCCATTTTTGAGGTCGATTTCACAGGACAGGATAAAAACCGGCTGGCAGAATACTTCTTCCCCAATACCCTCAATGGAAGATACGAGATGGCTCCGGAACAAAACCTTCTTGATGCTTATGAAGCCGGAGATGAAAGAAGAGAGGCCACCATCGATGAAACAGGGAATACTCCATATGTGAAAAAATATGAAAATCTGACCGATGGCTCCGATAATGTATATGTTTTCCGCTATGCAGATATTTACCTTATGAGGGCCGAAGCAAATGCGCAAAAAGGTACGGGAACAATAAACATAAAAAGTGATATTAACAAGATCCGCACCCGGGCAGGACTTTCAGGGGTTGCCGGCAGTACCAAAGAAGAATTGCTTGATGCTATTCTGAAAGAAAGAAGGCTGGAGTTTGCTTTTGAAGGACACCGCTGGATTGATCTTGTGAGGACCGGAAAAGCCGATGAGGTGCTTGAGAATATCACCGGGCCGGAACAATTTTACTTTCCGGTGCCTCTATCAGAGATTCAAACCAACAATGCAATCAATTAAAAAATGAACCCAATCCGATAAGTCACTTATCCACAAATTTTCACAAATGGGAACACAAATGAACACAAATCAAAATATTAAAATACAAGCAGATAAAGTAATAATATATTTTTACAAATGGCCGAAAATAAGTTTTTGGGAAAGACTCAAAAATATAACGATGAAAAGATATCCGCTGATCATAAGCATTTTGCTCCTGTTTGTTGCAGCATGTGATGATGATGATTTTCCGGTGCCTGAACCGAGCACCCAGGCAAGATTTACATATACAATAAGCAATGGAGCTATTGCACCAGCAACGGTCAGTTTCACCAATAAATCCATAAATGCCAGTTCATATCTCTGGGATTTTGGAAATGGCAATACTTCAACAGAGGAGAATCCTGAGGTAGAGTACACTGAACCGGGAACCTACACGGTAACTCTGACTGTTAGCGCAGAAAATGAAGACCTGTACTATAATAACCTTTCCAAGGAAGCTGAAATTATGATCCGTGATGAGCCGGTGAAGAAATTGTTTTTTACCGACAGGAATGAGGGCAATGTCAAATATGTAGCCCTGGACGATTCCCCCTTCCCGGTTCTTCAGGGTTTTGACCATACCGGACTGGGGAAACCTTATGGTATGACCATCGACACTGCCACAGGAAAGGTCTATGTAAGCGATGCTGCTGACGGAATAATCTACAGTTATGACAATGACGGAAGCAACCTGGAGATCCTGCTCGACTTCAACGATCCTCATCTTGATCTTCCCTATGGAATAAATATTTATGAAGGAAAACTCTACTGGGCTGATGCCGAAGGTATCATAAGGGCAGATCTTGATGGACAGAATTCCGAAGTATTCCTTGCAATTGATACGGACTCTCCTCCTGAATTGGTGATCGATTTTACCTTCGATCATGTTAATGATGTCATTTATTTCACAAACGACAAATACGATTACAGCGGTGGGGTATACAAGGTCAACTTCGATGGAAGTGGAATGGCACAGATTGTAGAAGAGACAGACGGCGGTGCAATTGCTGTGGATCCGGAGAACAATCGCCTGTATTACTATGATTACCTGAAAGGCATGTGCATTAACAACCTGGAAGGAACTTATGAGGTAGTTTTCGATCCATCTAACCAGGGGACATTCTCCTGGGGTATGGCCTTGGATAAAAAAGGTGGGAAAGTATACTACCCGAATCGGGTGAACGGAACGGTTATGAGAGCCAATCTTGACGGATCCGGAGTTGAAGTGTTCATTCCTGCAGAAGCCGAGATCAATCCGAATGGAATGGCAATAGACACTTACAGATAATGGTTCAGAATCTCTTTTTTATTCCTAATTATTTAAATAAAAATCATTAACCTTTAAAAACAAAATACCTATGAAGAAACATCTACTTACCCTACTGTTGATGATACCGGCTGTGCTTTCAGCCCAGGTATTGGATAACTGGATTATTGATGAACCAACAGGTGCCGACCTGACAGTGGTCCAGGAAGAAACCAATGTAAATGAAGGACTTTATTCAGCCAAAGTGTCGCTGCTTACCGACGAAGTACCATACATCTACTCAGAAGAATTTGATGTTACAGAAGGTAGTTCCTACACATTCTCCATTGATGTTCTTGATAATACTGATCAGGGATCACTGAAGATATATTGTGAATTCAAGGATGCTTCGGATGGTGATATCTTTGGTGAAGATCCTGTTTTTACAACCGATAACCAGGATTGGCAAACCATCACATGGTCGGCAACGGTTCCGGCAGGGGCTGTTAAGGCTTATGTATGGATCAAGTGTTACGACGATGCCGGTTTTACACCACCTGTAGATTTCTATCTCGACAATGCAAGCTTTGTGATGGATGGAGGTGATAATCTTGTTCCTAACGGCAGTTTCGAAAGCTGGAGTAGTTTTTATGAAACTTTCATGCTCGATTTTGAGGATGGTATAATCCCGGAAGACTGGCTTGTAATAAATGCCAATGCCGGTGTTAACGATAACGGAAAAGAAGGCCAGAGAACCTGGGTTATTGGTGAAACTTACGGACTTGATGGAGGAAACAGTATTTTCAACGATACCTATGAAGCAGACAATGAAAATCCTGCCGATGACTGGTTTGTTTCTCCCCTGGTGAAACTTACCAATGATTATGTACTTAGCTTCTGGTCTGATGCAGATGCAGACTACCCTGATTCACTCATCGTCTGGGTTTCAAAAACAGGACAGGAACCCGCTGATTTCAATATTTTAATCGACCGTCTCCAGGTAGCAGGTGCATACCAGAAATTCAGCTATGTATTAACAGATAATGAAAATCTCTCTGAAGGGGATCTGGTATACATCGGATTCCATAACAATACACTGGGATCATTCATTGATCTTGATAATATTCGCTATGGCGAATTGCAATTACCTCAAATATCCAGAGCCTGGACGGTTGATGAAACATCAATGGCAGTGCAATACGACTCTCCTCTTTCGGCAGGACTCAATGCTGCAGATTACCAGTTAAGCGGAACAGCAGATATCACATTCTCCAATGTTGAAGTTGATGCTGAAAATTCCAACCAGGCAAATCTTACGGGAGCAGGTATGAACATGGCTTCAGATATGACCGTGGATATGATCACTGACAATGCAACCGGATCGAGCTTTGAATTTTATGCCGGAGTATCACCCATTTCTTTTGCGAATGTTGCCAATTCATCGGGATATCTGAGTCGCGATTACCCGGCTACATTCCAGGGTATTGTAATGGCCAAGGATGCTTTCGGAGATCGTATATGGATACAGGACGGAGCTGATCCAATGAGCGGAGTGAACACCTATACAGGTGATGTATATGATAATGCAGAAGTAGGTGATGAGATACTGATCACAAGCATCAACGATCCTTATGAAAACCAAACCGAACTTTACCAACCCACACTTATCAGTACATTAAGTGCCGGGAATGATCTCTATACCCCGGTGAGCATCAGCGGAAGTGATATAGATACTTCCATTTCGGCAGACACCGATCCGGCCGAGCAGTATGAAAGTATGCTGGTTGCTCTTGATAATGTCAAGATCATGACATACGTGG
>CAZQOV010000148.1:0-8110 GCA_964595055.1 uncultured Bacteroidaceae bacterium
ACGTAGACTTATTAAACAATTCACCACCATGAACCACCCGGTGCCCTACTGCATCTATTTCACCAAAGCTCTTCAAACACCCATATTTTTCACTTTTCAGTATGCCCAGAATATATTCTATGCCTTGCTGGTGATCCATGATCTCACCTTCAAGCTTAACTTTTTTTCCATCCTGGAGTTCATGCTTGATAAAGGAACCATGCAGTCCGATCTTTTCTGCTACCCCTTTTGCCAGTACTTCGGAGGTAGCCATATTGAATAACTGATATTTTATGGAAGAACTACCGCAATTTAATACTATAATTTTCATTTGTTTCATTTGATTTTTATCCCCTGATCCTGACCTTAGGATATGTGATCCTGTTTCACAGGTTTTAAGACCATCATGGGGTAATGATGTGTTGTATAATTTAATTATTTGAATTCAGTTGCCTGTATGGCCTGGGAGATGATTTTGCCGTCTTCATATTTATAGAAGCCTTTATTGTTTTTTCTTCCCAGGTAACCTGCCCTTACCAGTCTTTTGAGGATAGGAGAAGCTTTAAAGCGTTGGGTCCCGAATTCAGCATACAGATTATCCATCCATTTAAGAAGTTTATCGAGGCCAATCCGGTCTGCCATTTCAAAGGGACCAAACATGAGGCCATAACCCAATTTCATGGTGGTGTCTATACACTGAACCGATGCTACACCTTCCATGAGAGCCTCGCAGGCTTCGTTAATGATGGTGACAATCAGGCGGCTGCTGATATGACCGGGAGATTCATTAAGCGTAATCGGAGTCTTATCGATCATTTTTGCAAACCTCAGTACAAATTCGTAGGAGGCATCATTGGTGAATTGTCCTCTTATCACTTCCACAATCTTTACAGAATGGGCTGGTCCTATAAAATGGAGACCTACTGCACGTTCCGGATGTTTCAGGACGGTGGCGAGATCCGAAATCATCAGCGTTGAATTATTGGAAGAAATGATGGTATCTTCCGAAACCACTTCTTCCGCTTTCATGAAAACATCTTTTCTGATCTCTATGTTTGTACCGGGTTTTTTGGAATTGATGGTTTCTATCACCAGATCTACATCCCTGATTTTATTATAATCTGTGGTCCCCTCAATACGGCTCAGTATGGCCCTTTTTTCTCCTTCTGTTAATCCCCATTTATTAATGATATCATCAAGGGTAGCTTCAATTTCTTTATAGATTTCCTGTATCCTTTCCTTAGTCAAATCAATAAATATGGCTTCCAGACCATGCTGGGCAATAATTCGTGTTATTTCCTGGCCCATACTTCCACAGCCAATTATGGCTACTTTTTGTATGCTCCCTTTTTTTGGGGGTGTGGTTGAATTTAAGGCGAAATCTTCGAGTGTTTCTGTCATTTTTATTTAGTTATTAATGATGTTGATTTACTTATTAATGGCCTGGTTGGCTGTAATGGCAACGAGATTGACAATATCACTTACGGAACACCCCCTGGACAGGTCATTAATAGGGGCAGCCATACCCTGCAAAACAGGCCCTATAGCTTCAGCATGAGCCAGTCTCTGAACGAGCTTATAGGCAATATTACCTACTTCCAAACTTGGGAAAACCAGAACATTCGCTTTTCCGGCTATTTTACTGTCGGGAGCTTTACTATTGCCTATTGCTTCTACAATTGCAGCATCGGCCTGCAGTTCGCCGTCAATGTGGAGCTCTGGATCCATTTCCCTGGCCAGGGCGGTAGCCTCGGTTACTTTTTCCACCATTTCATGTTGGGCACTTCCTTTGGTGGAAAAACTGAGCATGGCTATTCGGGGCTCAAATCCTGCAATAGCACGAGTGGTTTTGCCTGTGGCCACAGCAATTTCTGCAAGTTCTTTGGCACTGGGGTTGGGATGTACAGCACAATCAGCAAATACCATTAGCCCGTTTTCACCAAAGTCCTTGTCCTTCAAAATCATGATAAATGCACCGGACACCACACTGATGCCTGGTAAAGTTTTAACATACTGGAAAGCAGGCCTTAACACATCTCCGGTGGCATTTTTCGCTCCCGCTACCTCTCCGTCTGCATCACCCGCCTTGATCATTATTGTAGCCAGATATAAGGGATTCATGATAAGCTCTTCCGCCTGTTCCCGCGTTAATCCTTTTTGTTTCCGCAACTCAAGCATGAGCTCAATATATTCTTCTTTTTTGGGGTTATTCCCGGGATCAACAATACCGGCTTTCCCCAGATTCCTTAACCCCAGCTTTTCCGCCTCGTTTTTGATTTTTTCATCATTGCCAATCAAAATGATATTGGCTATTCCTTCTTCGAGAATAATATCTGCCGCTTTTAATGAGCGCTCATCGTCCGACTCGGGCAAAACAATTCTTTGGGGAGATTTTTTTGCGTTTTCTTTTATTGATTTTAATAAATTCATTGAAATTCAATTATTTAAGTGAAAGTAGGAAATTTTCAGTAAAAATAGCTAAAAAAAGCCAAAGGATTTAAGCGCTTTAGATGATTTATATCAATTTTTGCTGCTGTTCTATAACAAACTGAAGTTTGAAGAATGGGTTGATGAGTTCCCGCCTGCCATTGCACTGGCTTTCGCGTCGGCGGGCAGGTATGGGTTGAAGGGAGGTTGATGGGTTTGGAAGTAGTCATACCGATTACTGATTACTGATTACTGATTACTGATTACTCAAACCATCAACCTCCCATAAACCTTTCACCCCCTCTACCTGTTATTGTATCATAAATTCAAAAACGTAAATTATGGAATTAAAAGAAATTTTCGATCGATTGTGGATCGATTACACCAGTCTGAATCCTTCAGCAGGCAAGATTCATGATTTATTTACAAATGAGGGTGAAAGTATTGTTAACGATCATATTGCTTTCCGGACCTTTGATGACCCGAGGGTTAATATCGATGTTCTGGCAAAACCTTTCCTTGAAAGAGGATACCGGCCGGAAGGGGAATATGAATTTGAAGCCAAGCATTTGTTCGCCCGGCATTTTGAGCTGCCAGGAGATGATCTGGCTCCCAGGGTTTTTATAAGTGAGTTGAAAACATCGGATTTTTCTCCGCAGTTACAGGGAATCGCAAAGGAAACGGTTGATAGTATACCTGCTGATTTGCTAAAAAATGAGGCCCTGATGTTTTCAGGAGGGTTTCTTAATAAACCCCAATTCGCTGTTTATGAGGCATTGAGAGAGGAGTCGGAATATGCGGCCTGGTTGTATGTCTTTGGTTTCCGTGCCAATCATTTTACCATTAGCGTAAATCATTTGGAAAAATATGACAATCTTGAAAAAGTAAATCAGTTTGTTAAGGAAAATGGCTTTATACTTAATACCTCTGGAGGAGAAATCAAAGGCACCAGAGAACAATTATTAAGACAGTCAAGCACCCTTGCCGATATTGTGGATATTGATTTCCAGGGTGAAAAACAGAAAATTCCTGCCTGTTATTATGAATTTGCGCAGCGTTACAGAGACAGGAATGGAAAACTATACAGCGGTTTTATCGCGAAGTCGGCCGATAAAATTTTTGAAAGCACGGATTATAGAAACGAAGAATAAACCTGAGAATATGAATCCAAACCGGGAACTATCTGTCAGATTAATGATCTGCAATGAGAATCTGTACATCAATGTTTCAATCCCAACAGTCCTTTTAGGCTATCCAGCTTGATCGAAAGGGTATAAGGAGAAAAATAATTTTCGGGGTGTACTAAACCTGAAAACTGACAGGATGTTTTACGCAGAATTCGCTGCCTTTACCCGGTTCGGATTCCACCCATATGGATCCGCCCAGGTTTTCAATGTAAGCCTTTGAGATGGCTAGTCCTAAACCGTTTCCGCCACGCAGAACATCTTCCGATAATTGGGCCTGGTGAAAACGATCGAAAATTTTTTCATGGTATTCGGGGTCGATCCCTATGCCGGTATCTTTCACCTTAAAGTAATAAAAATCTGCATCCCTCTCAATTCTCAATTCAATGCATCCCTCATCGGTGAATTTTATGGCATTCTTCAGGAGATTTTCCAGTATCTGACGCAATTTCTGAATATCGGTAACAATAACCGAATCCGTATCCAGGTGATTAATGATTTGGAGTTCAATTCCTTTATTTGCCGCTTCTTCGTGGAAAAGGTCGGATAATCTGTTTAGAATATCATCAAATCTATGTTCACTAAGATGGGTTTCAAGGATGCCTGATTCTATTTTTGATATTTCTACGATATCATTTACAATATTCAGCAATTGATGACTACTTTTCTTGATCACCTGCAAATGATTCTGCCGCTGGGTTTCATCCTCTTCCGACATCAGAATATCCACATATCCGATGATTCCGTTCATGGGGGTACGAATCTCATGAGACATATTGGTGAGGAAAGCTGATTTAAGCTGGTCACTTTGCTCGGCTTTTTCCTTGGCATTTATCAGATCTTCATTAATTTCGGTGAGTTCGGTGTTCAGTTGCTGATAAGCAATATTTTGCTCCTGTAATTTATTGCTGCTTTGTTCTACTTTTGACAGTGCATTTTTCAGCTCGGTAATATCTGTATAAATGGTTGCAAATTTATCATTGCTCAGGAGATTATAAGAGACCCGGTAAGATTTGTTATTGGTTTCATCATAAAAATCGGAGGATACCGGTTCTTTAAAACCCCTGTTTTTTACCCAGATCCGGTTAATATCCTTTGAGGTCAGGTTATAAACCTCGGTGGCTTTTTTCCCCACAATTTCTTCTTTTGTTTTCCCGTGAATTTTTTCATAGGATTTATTTACATCAATGATTGTGTAGTCTACAACTTCACCATCAGTATCTCTGACCAACTGGTTAAATACCATTCCTTCATTCATATTCTGAAAAACGGTGCGGTACTTCCATTCACTTTCCTCTATGAGGTTTGCCGCCTTTTTCTTTAAGGTAATATCATAAAAGGTGGTTACGAAGAAATTTTTAAAAGGGGAGTAAGCATTAACATCAAAATATTTATCGATATCGGGGGAATAAAGCTCAAAACGTGCGGGTTTACCACCTGTTGCTACTTTCCCATAAGTTTCTATCCAACGTTTTTCTGTTTTTGGAAGAACCTCGAGGGCAGTCCGGCCCAGAATATCATCTGCTTTCAGTCCTGTCTGCCTTTCGTACTCGGGATTCACTTTAAGGAAGACATAATCAATGGGATTTCCCTTTTTATCGGTGATGATCTTGTGGAAAGCGAAACCAGTATTCATCTCTTCAAAAAGAGAATTATACTCTTTTTGTTTTCGCTCAAGATCGCGACTTAACTCCTCAATTTTCGCTTTTAAATCATCAATGTTTAGCATTATCTTCCCCCGGATATGCGTAATTACTTTGGATTTATACTGTTTTATAATAAAAAGGTTCTATAATCATGATTATTTCTGACGGTTGTGTATGCAATTACCCTTAATATTTTAACTTTAACCCACGAATTCTTTTACGAAGATGAGGAAAATACATGAATTTTCAGCTCTAGAATTGACCATCGATGGTAAGATTTTTACGGATGAACCAAAACTTAGGATGTATGCAACAGATGCATCTGCTTATCGTGAAAAACCCCTTGCCCTGGTATATCCTGTCGGTAAAAATGATATTAAAATCCTCGTACTTGATGCCCTAAAGAAAAAGTACAGCCTAATCCCCAGAGGTGCCGGAACATCACTTGCCGGACAGGTAGTGGGTAATGGAGTTGTGGTAGATGTTTCCAGATATATGAATAATATTTTGGAGCTTAATGAGAAGGAGAAATGGGTTAGGATACAACCAGGGGTAGTACTTGATGAACTCAATCTCTTTCTGAAGGATAATTCCCTCTTTTTCGCTCCCGAGACTTCCACTTCCAATCGTTGTGTAATAGGCGGAATGATCGGGAATAACAGTAGTGGACTTCATTCATTGGTTTATGGGACTACACGTGAACATCTTTTATCGGTGAAATGTATTTTGGGAGATGGATCCGAAGCCGAATTTGGTCCCCTGTCGGGGAAACAATTTGAGGAGAAATGCCGCCTGAAAACCCTTGAAGGTAACATTTACAGAAAATTCCGGGATCTGCTATCAGACCCGGAGAATCGGGAAAAAATACTCCGGGAATATCCCGACCCCTCAGTGGTTAGAAGAAATACCGGTTATGCCCTGGACGAATTGATGGATTGTGAAATTTTTAATCCTGAGAGCAATAAAGCCTTCAACTTTTGCAAACTTATTGCCGGATCAGAAGGAACCCTGGCCTTTATCACGGAGGCAAAACTTTCGCTTGAACCACTCCCGCCTGAAGAAAAAGCGCTCCTTTGTGCACATTTTGATTCGGTGGAGGAGGCTATCAAAGGAAACCTGGTTGCACTCAACTACGCTCCTTCTGCCATCGAACTGATGGACAATAAAATCCTTGAGCTTACCAAAGAGAATATTGAGCAGAGAAAAAACCGGTTTTTCGTGAAAGGAGATCCCGGTGCAATCCTGATGATAGAATTTGCCAGAGAAACAATTGAAGATCTGAATTCCATCTGTGAGAAACTTACAAAAGATTTTAGATCAAGGAAACTGGGATATCATTTCCCCCTGGTAAAAGGGTCGGATATCAAAAAAGTATGGGCACTCCGTAAAGCCGGTCTTGGCGTGCTTTCCAATATGCCCGGCGATGCAAGGCCGGTCTCAGTAATTGAGGACACCTCTGTGAATCCCAAAGTATTGGAGGCCTATATAAAAGATTTTAATAGCATTCTGGATAAATATAAATTACAATGTGTTTATCACGCTCATATATCTGTGGGAGAATTACATTTGCGTCCCATTCTTGATCTGAAAAAAGAAAAAGATGTAGAGCTTTTCCATACGCTTGCCGAGGAAACTGCATTCCTGGTGAAAAAATACCGGGGATCACTTAGCGGAGAACATGGCGACGGGCGGTTGAGAGGAGAGTTTATACCGGTAATGGTAGGAGAGGAAATCTTTTCATGGTTTAAGGATATCAAAAGAACCTGGGATCCGTGTAATGTATTTAATGCTAATAAAATAACGGATACTCCAAAAATGAATACCATGCTGAGGTATGAACCGGGGAAAGGAACCCCTGAAATTGAAACCATTTTCGATTTCAGCAAGCAGGGTGGATACATGCGGGCAATTGAAAAGTGCAACGGATCGGGCGATTGCCGGAAAACGGAGCTTATCGGAGGGGCAATGTGTCCCAGTTATATGGCATCACGCGACGAATACACAACTACGCGGGCCAGGGCAAATATCCTGAGAGAGTATATTAGCAATTCCGGAAACGGAGATTTTTGGAATCAAAAGGAGATCTATGATGTGCTCGATCTTTGTCTGTCATGTAAAGCATGCAAATCGGAATGCCCTTCCAGTGTGGATATGGCAAAATTGAAAGCCGAATTCCTTCAACATTATTATGATGAAAATGGTATTCCATTAAGATCAAGAGTAATAGCTTATTTTACTTCATTTAATCGTTTAGGAAGTATCTTACCAGGTATCTATAACTTTTTCATTCGTAATAAATATGTTTCAGGGATATTTAAACGGAGTCTTGGATTTGCTGTTGAGAGATCCATTCCGGCACTGGGAAAGACCACAGTGCATAAATGGGCGGAAAAAAATCTGGATGTCCTGAATAAACTTCAGCATGCAGGAGCTACAGAGGTTGTTTTATTTATTGATGAATTTACAGACTTTAACGATGTGGAAGCCGGAATAAAAACAATGAAACTTCTTTCTGCACTGGGGTATAAACTTGTTGTGCCAAAAGCTGCTGAGAGTGGCAGGACATTCATATCCAAGGGTCTGGTAAGAACTGCAAAGAAAAAAGCCACCAAAAACATCAGGATATTCAAGGAATTTGTAAATGATCGTACTCCGCTGGTCGGTGTTGAACCTTCAGCTATCTTAAGTTTCAGAGATGAATATCCCGAACTGGCAGAAAAAGAGGACCTGGAAGATGCCAATAAACTGGCAAAAAATGCTTTTTTACTGGAAGAATTTCTTCTTGATGAGATTAGGAAAGGGAATATAAAAAAAGAAATGTTTACAAAAGAGAAACGTAAACTTAAATTTCACGGGCACTGTCAACAGAAAGCC
>CAZQOV010000149.1:0-8091 GCA_964595055.1 uncultured Bacteroidaceae bacterium
CTGCTGTTAAAACAGGACTAACCTTATTATTTACATGACAGATTAGATGTACCCGGGAACCTTCTATTTCCGGTATTATAGATGACACCTAAATTTAGATATCTAAAGGTTCGCACTTGTTTATTAAAATATATTGCCACTGCGGCTATGCTGAAGCTTCAGCCCAAGCTTAGGTTCACAGATTAAAATTATCATTCTCATTCGTTACAATTAATTCTCGCGGATTCCATTCGGTTTATACAGAAAGGTTTCTTTGTCAATCCAATTAGTACGAATGCAATTATTAATAACCGGGGTATGATTTGCTTCCGCGATGTATCAGAAATTATTTTATCATTGGAATCCCCCCGGATTCCGTCCGGTCTTTCCGTAAATTAAAATCCTGATATCAAACAATTTATCTTTCACAGTGTTATCAGAACACCATGGATGCAATACTCAGGAATGTAACATATAATAATCCGGATATTAAAAGCGAGATCAACCGTCTTGTCGGAAATTCTTATCCTCTTTTTCAGCGTTTAAAGATGAGAGGAACAGGATCTCCTAAATATTTAATTTCAGGCGCAAGCAATTCATTTATGGAAAAGCTTATGCTGGATAATAACCTGAATTATATCAGTATTGAAATAAGACCGGGAGGTATCATCGTTTTTTTTCGTTCTCTTCTTGAAACCTTTGGGTGGATAATTCCATTCAATACGCTCAAAATTAAGAAGAACGATAGAGATTTTGAATTGCGTTCCGGTATGGATTTTATGATATTTGAAAATAATTTAAAATACAATTCAGCAGAAAAATTTCTGGATAAGATCCTCGGTTATAAGGATCAGTTTAATAACCAAAAATCCGAAAAAAATGCTTAATATATTTAAACCCAAAAGTGAAGCGGACAAGTTAAGGAAAAAACATGCCAGAATAATGAAAAAGGCGTATCAAATGTCTCACTCCGATCGTAAAAAATCGGATGCTTTATATGCGGAAGCGGATAGAATTTCCAGAGAGATTGAAAGCCTGGAAAAAAAGACAGCAATTAGAAGTTTATGATATCACCTGTTTTTAAAAAAGGGGTTTTGAATGCATCATGGAACAGAGTCAATGCTGGTAAATCTGTGCAGTGAGATGGAATGAGAATTTCTGGTGGGTTTTTTTTGAAAAATTCAAGTGTTTTCATGGTCTGTTCATTTCTCTGCTTAAGATGGAAGCCACCAATCACCATTTTTAATTCATACACCCGACTTACTTCCCTTGCATGTTCTATAATATTCACGATTCCTGAATGTGCACAACCTGATAAAACACTGAGCTTATTATCCGAAACAATTGCAATTGCAGAATCGTCAGGTACATAATCAGGTTGGTCCAATTCATCGGTAAATGGAGTCACACGGGATTCAAAACTGGTTTTTCTCGGGATTTCTCCAAGGAAAAAAACGGAAGGAAAAATCTCCAGTGGTTCAATGCTTTCCTCTAAGTCGAAATGATCGGAATAAAAACTGCGGGGTCGATTCAGTCCTATATTGTCAATTCCTCCCTTACGGTACCTTTTCATAAAGGAACCGGGATGACAAATGAGTTTTTTTCCCTGTAAATATTCCAGGCCGTTTCCGTGATCCCAGTGTCCATGGCTGAGAACAATGGTATCCACTTCCTCATTGAGATTTATACCACCTTTTTCGGCATTCCTAAGAAATAGGTCTGAATGACCTGTATCCAGTAATAATTTAAAACCCTTTGACTCTATAAAGTAAGATAATCCATGTTCAGCACCGTATTGTCCGCCAGCATGATTTTCTGTTAAAACGATGATTTTCATTTCTATTCGATTTATGTGCAAAATAAAGAAAATTAATCAACCCGTTAACATATCAATCTTCATTTTTATGCCGATTGAAAGAAGAAATATGTTAAATATAACAAAATATATTTATGGAATTTAACAAATATAGCCTCAAGTTATGATTAAAAATCTGGTCTGTAATTGTCAATCTCACGGGGTCTATCGGGCATGGGTATTGCTTATCCCATCCCAGATCAGTGATAAGGTTCGTGAAATTGAGGAATCCGGTTTGAATTCTGTGATAGTTTTGCTTTCAATCATGGCTTCAGTAAAACTATTATCAAAAGGTATTCCGGGAAACAAGATAACAGCGTTTTGTTTTAAATATCTCTCAATTTCTATGCTTAAAGGAGAATTTAAATCCATCTTGTTGATTAACGCATATACCTTAACATCAAAGTTTTTCAATAAACTTAATAATCGTTTGGCATCATGAAATCCTGATTTAGATGGCTCTAAAACCATCAATACACTGTCGGTGCCTGTAAGTGCGGAAATAACCGGGCAACCTATCCCAGGCGGCCCGTCATTAATAATAAAATCTAAATCTTTTTCTACCGCTATTTCCCTGGCTTTTTTCCTGAGCCTGGCGACCAGTTTTCCGGAATTTTCTTCTCCGGGCCCCATGCGGGCATGTAAAAATGTACCAAAACGGGTATCGGAAATGTACCAATGATTGTTTTGACTCTTTTCAGTTATAATAGCCTTCTCTGGGCAAAGTCTTTCGCATAACCCGCAACCTTCACATTGAAATGGGTTTACGACATAATTATCATTTTCATCTTTCATAATGGCTTCAAAACGGCAATTTTGAAAACAAATTCCACAACCTGAACATTTTTCTTTATCAATCAATGCCTTGGAGCCACTTGCATAGGTGAAGCTTCGCCGGGTTTCAGGATTCATTATCAAGTGAAGATCAGCAGCATCTACATCACAGTCGCAGAAGACGGCATTCCTTGCCAACGATACAAGAGCAGCAGTAATGCTGGTTTTTCCTGTTCCGCCTTTTCCGCTTAGTATTGTTATCTCCTTCATATCAGGATAGTTTTGCTCGTAAAGTTTCAGCCAGGTTCTTGAAAACAAATTCGGTTTCTTCCGAAATATTCTCCATGACCTCTGCTTTTGCATATTTCGATGCAAAAACCTGATTAAAAGGAAATCTGCCGAGAATTTCGAAATGATTAGAATTCAAAAATTTTTCGGTTTCATTCGAACCCATTCCGTCTTTATTGATAAAAACGCCAAACTTCTTATCCATTTCCTTTAATACTTCAATACTCAGTTGAAGATCATGCAACCCGAAAGGAGTGGGTTCGGTTACCAGGACCACATAATCGGCATCAAAAACCGTTGTAACTACCGGACAACTGGTTCCGGGTGGTGCATCAAAAAGAATCACTTCTGCTTCTTTATTGATTTTCTTTTTCAGGTTACGGATAAGCAAGGTTTGCATGGGGGATCCAATTTTTAGCCTTCCTTCAAGAAGATCCGGATAGGGATTTCCATTTACAGAATACCCGTTTACCTTCCCTATTTGATGAGGAGTTTCGCGTATAGCATCAAATTCGCAGGCATAGGTACATGCTCCACAGGAATGACATAATTCTGGAGTAACTTCCGCAAATTCAACCGGCGGGATAACAACTATTGCATTGAATTCACAGTATTCCTGACATTTTCCACAATAAGTGCACGCATCCCGATTAATTTCAGGAATGAATTGATTGACGTTTTCACTGAAAATAATTTTTGCTGAAGGAAAGAAAATTAAATCATTGGGTTCTTCCACATCACAATCTGCAAGCTGAACTGAGGAGGTCCAGTATTTATTAATTGCCCGGAAGAGTTGAAGACTGACACTGGTTTTGCCTGTTCCTCCTTTTCCGCTGGCAACCGCTATTTTTACGGGCATATATCAAAAAATTGGTTCAGCTCAATCTTCATATCTGCCTCGGCCCAATCTCAGGCCGAATCCACGACCAGACTTTCGGTTTCCTCGTCTTCTTCCCCGGCCGAAGTGAGGAAAATTCCTCTTTTCTTCATTGCTGTTTTTATCAGGGGCACAATTTCCCTGCTGTCTTCCGGTCCTTGGACCTTGTCCAAGTGGCCCTTTATGGTCTAATCCCGGCATAGTTTTGATTTTTTTTAGCTGTTAATAATTATATCCTATTGAAGGGTCTCTATAATTTCTGAGATAAGTTTTGGTTCATCCGGCAGAATAATCATTTGAATATCAAATTTTTCCAGTATTTCTCTGGCTTTGGGACCAAAATCACCGGAAATTACGCTTGCAACTCCCAGCTCAACCATCTTCTGCGAAGCTTTTGTGCCTGCTCCTCCCTGTGCTTCCGCATACTCATTTTTAATGAATTCTGTTTGCCCGGTTTCTTTATCATACATGCAGAACCAGAAGCAACGACCAAATCGCTGGTCAAATTCAGAGGAAATATCATTTCCAGTGGATGTGATTACCGTTTTCATATTTATTTATTCATAATTGGTTCAAAATTAAGGGATGCACAAATCGGACACTGATCATTATTTGTTTCGCTTAATGCAAGGGTAAATCTCGCATTACATTTATGGCAAATAAACCAGTTTTCATCAAAAGCTGCATTTCCGAAAACAGCTCGAATTTCTCTTACTTCAACAAGTGCTGCAGCAATTTTCTTTCTTGCACTTTCGTAAATGCGGGCAAAAGTGGCCCGTGATACTCCCATCAACCGACATGCTTCATGATGATGTAAGCCCTGATAATCACTCAGGTTTATTGCTTCATATTCTTCATACAGCAGATCTATCTCCTCTTTATTATGACTCTTATACCCGTTGGGAAGATAAGATTTAAACTTTGGAGGAGAAACTACCTTTCGTAAATGTTTTTTCCTGGGCATGGAAGCTTTTTGCTACAAACTTAATGAGAATATTCTCATTATCCAAATCATTTTTGGATGCATTTACATCATGGATTGGATTCAAATTTGATGGGCAGAGTCCAAATAAGCGTCCTTGGTCAGGTTAAATTTTTAAAACTCTTTCACTTTTATTATGTTATATTCATTGAAAAAGTATTTCTATCATGGATCTTTCACCCGAAATCAAGTATCACTTCTCACGAAGCCAGGGAGCTGGAGGACAAAATGTCAATAAAGTCAACACCAAAGTAAATCTTGCTTTTAAT
Source organism: uncultured Bacteroidaceae bacterium (assembly GCA_964595055.1). Lineage (GTDB taxonomy): Bacteria > Bacteroidota > Bacteroidia > Bacteroidales > CAYRTD01. The sequence continues at coordinate 5,025 of CAZQOV010000149.1, forward strand.
GTGCTGAAATCAGAAATTCTTACGGAAAAAGAAAAGGAAAAAATTTTAAAAAAAATCGGGAAACGTTTAACAAAAGCTGGAGTCCTCCGGTTGAGTTCTCAAAAAGGCAGAACGCAAATGAAAAACCGTTTGTTGGTAACGCAAAAATTTTATGATATCCTGGAATATGCGCTCAAAGAAAATCCCACCAGAATCCCAACAGAACCTTCCGGAAGCTCCCAGGAAAAAAGACTAAAGAATAAAAAAATAAAATCTCAAAAAAAGAGTGATCGCAAAAAACCGGAAATTTAATTTTTTTCTAAATGGAATATAACTTTTCGTCACAAAAGACGTAATTCTTATATAGAGGATAATTTTTATATCGGAGATTTCAAATGAATGTTATTTGAATCTCTGAAAATCAGATACTTTCAACAAACAAGTAATGCCTGATAATAGCGACATTCCTGCAAAAATTATACTTATTGCAGAAGACGATGAAGTCAATTATTTATTAATTGAAGAGATCCTTGCCAAATATCCGTTTAGGATCCTGCGGTCTGTTACCGGAAAAGAAACAGTAAAATACTGCAAAGAGAACCCCGACATTGGATTGGTTTTTATGGATATAAAAATGCCTGAAATGGATGGCCTTGAAGCCACCAGAAAAATCCGGGAGTTTAATAAAGAGATTCCCATTATAGCCCAGACAGCTTATGCAATGGTGAACGATCGCAAAAACGCCCTTATAGCAGGTTGTAACGACTACATATCCAAACCTATTGATCTTTCAGAAATTGACAGAATGGTGCAGAAATACCTTCTCTGAAAAATGTATAGCAAGGAAGAAGCAAAAAAAATCCGCCTTGAATTCTGGACCCGGTTTGAAAAATATGCTGCCGTCCGTCGAAGACAAAAGGGAAAGCCCCCAAAATTTATAATGAATAAAACCGGGATCAGGCAGCTCAAACTAAAATTTCATTTTGACAACAATCATGCCCGGGTTGGAATAGATATAGAAACCAGAAATCTTGATAAACGAATTGCCCTTTTCGAAAAACTGGAAACACTCAGAAGCATATTTGAAAAAAATCTGGGTGCCGAATTAAACTGGGAACTGGAACATATCCTTCCAACGGGTAAGTCTATCAGCAGAATTTCTCTCATAAAAAATGATGTTAATATTTATGATAAAAAAAGCTGGCCAGAGGTATTTCCCTTTTTTTACAAAAATATGATGAAAATTGAAGCTTTTTTTGAAGAATATAAGGAAGTTTTGAGATAAGTATTGCACATATGGTTTATAGCTGATTTATGGGTATATAGAAACAATTGTTTTTATCGTTTCCACCTTCACTTCGATAACATGCTTCCCACTCACATTTTCATTCAAAAGATCTACAATCCCTGCCAATTCGAAAAAATAATTTTAAAATAAAGGCTAAGCGGCTCTTTATCACCATTCAATCTGTTTTTGCAAGTTTTCTTAATAACTCACTTGTCTTTTATTTGCCAGATCTTGCTAAATCCATTAATATTAAAAAAAAATATGTTTTTTCTATTATAAACAATGAACTACGCAATCCTGGATATTGAAACTACCGGAGGAAGCCCGAAACACGAGAAGATAACCGAAATTGCCATATTTATACATGACGGTAATAATATAATTGAAGAATATTCAAGTCTTGTTAACCCTGAAAAAAATATTCCCCATTTTATTACCGGACTGACGGGAATTACCAATGAAATGGTAGCAGATGCACCGAAATTCTATGAGATCGCTAAAAAAATTGTGGAATTAACAGAGGGATGTGTCATCGTAGGACATAATGTGAATTTCGATTATGGATTTATTCAGAATGAATTCAAACGGCTGGGTTATGATTACCATCGGGAATCCCTTTGCACCGTTAAATTAAGTCGTAAGCTCATTCCCGGTTTCCGTTCCTACAGCCTTGGAAAATTATGTGAGCAACTGAAAATACAAATTAACGGCCGACACCGGGCTGCCGGCGATGCCTATGCAACAGCACAGTTGTTTGAATTGCTTTTGAAAAAAGATCAGGAATTAACCTCCGGAACCATATCCACCCCCTTCCCTTCCGGGAAAATAAAAAATCTTAACGGGTTCCTGACTCCTGAAAAAATCTCTCAAGTGCCCGCAGCAACGGGTGTCTATTATCTACATGATTCAGATGGCAATCTGCTTTATGTCGGAAAAAGCAAAAACATCCATTCCCGTGTCCTCTCTCACCTAGGCAACCATAATAGCCGAAGATCTTTGGAACTTAGGGAAAAAATCGCTGGGATATCGTTCGAATTAACCGGTAGTGAATTAATTGCGCTTCTTCTGGAATCGGCAGAGATAAAAAAACACAAGCCCCGTTATAACCGGGCACAAAGAAGAAACTCCACCGGCTGGGGACTTTACACCTTTTACGATCAAAAAGGTTATATCAATTTTGAGATCAAAAAGACCGGTGAGAAAAATTCCGTTGCCATCACAGGTTTTAATAATAAAAAAGAAGGGATTAAGATGCTTGCCTCACAGGTTGAAAAACACTGGTTGTGTCAAAAATTATCGGGGCTTTATCAAACTGAGGGTTCATGTTTCCATTATGATATCAGGCAATGTAATGGGGCCTGTCTGGGAAAAGAACCGGTTAAAACTTATAATGAAAGGGCCCGGCGGATGATTGAATCTTTCTCTTTCGAATACGAAAATATTCTGGTTATAGACAAAGGAAGGACAATAACTGAACGTTCGGTGGTGCTGATCGATAAAGGAATTTATAAAGGTTATGGTTATTTCGATCTATGCGACAGTTACCTGGATATAGAGGAGCTGAAAGAATGCATCAAAAAAACAGAAGACAACCGGGAAGTAAGGCATATTATTAAATCATGGCTTAGAAGAAACCGCCCGGAAAAAATCCTCCAGTTTTAAGAAAAAGTCTCCTTTTATTTTTGGAATTTCTCAAAAAGCAATATCTTTGCAACCCGTTACTTGAAAACAAGCAGAAAAAATACGATTCAGTAGCTCAGCTGGTAGAGCACATCCCTTTTAAGGATGGGGTCCTGGGTT
>CAZQOV010000150.1:0-8018 GCA_964595055.1 uncultured Bacteroidaceae bacterium
AAACTGGAGGGAACATGGCTGGCTGTTGTTATTACAATGAAAATTGAAAAGGAGAATTCCGTCAAACAGCAGGTTCGTTTACTATGTCCGGAGGGTGGAAAAGGAAATTTTCCGGGAAAGTTTGAGGTGACGGTATATTATGAAAAGACGGATACTTTCTATCCTGACCCTGGCGATTTGTTGGTTATCAACGGCACTTTAAATAAGCCAAATAACCAGGGAAATCCGATGGAGTTTGATTATGCGGGATATCTCTTGTCAAAAGGTATTTATTACCGTATTTATCTGCAGGATGGTCGGTGGAGCATCCTGGAAAAAGGATATAAAAAGCGATCCTTTCTTCCGGAACGGATCAGGATAAAACTTCTTAACCGGATTGATGAAGTAGGGGGGGATCAGGATGCAATGGCAGTATTGAAGGCCATTACCCTGGGGACAAAAGATTTTTTAGACCTTAAACAGAAACAATTATGGGCCAGTGCCGGGGGGATTCATATCATGGCTGTTTCGGGGCTGCATGTTGGAATGGTATGGGCTTTCATGTCATTCTTAATGAGGTTGATGCAGAGAAAAAGATTGGGCCGTACTATGCGAACAATACTTATTCTGCTCGTGCTGTGGTTTTATGCAGTCATGACGGGTCTTTCTGCTTCTGTTATCCGCTCCTGCTTTATGTTCAGTATGGTCTCAACCGGGAAAATGCTGAACAGATCCTCTCCGGTGTTGAATACGGTTTTGGTAGCCGCATCATTGCAAATATTGTTTGATCCTGTCTCCATCTATGAGGCAGGTTTTAGATTTTCATATTTAGCCGTCTTAAGTATTGTTATTTTTAAACCAGTGATTGGAGGAAAATTATCCGGTAAGCATTTAATAATAAATAAAATGAACGATATGATATTGGTAAGCCTCACGGCTCAGATTTTGACTTATCCTTTGGTTATTTTTTATTTTCACCGGTTTCCCCTGTATTTTCTTCTTACCAATCTTTTGCTCATTCCTCTTGTCACTATTTTGATGTTTATTTTTCTGATGGCCTGTTTTCTTTTTTTAGTTATCGGTTGGGGATCTTTACTGATTAAGGTAGATATTCAGATTGCCGCCATTATGAATCAAATCGTTCGACTGGTTGAGTCAATTCCGGGCAGCGTCATTGACAATTTAACCATTAACAGCATTCAGCTTTTACTACTGTTGGCTATTCCTTTTCTTTTATTATTGTTTATAGGGAATAAAAGGCTATGCTATTTGCAGATTGTTTTTGTTTTTCTTATTCTTTTCATGGTTACTGGCATTTTTAGGCAATATCGTTGCAATATCCACCATTCATTTTATGTGCATAATATCCGTGACTTACCCCTTTGCACTTACTCAGTAAATGGCAGGATGTATTACTTTTTTCAGGCGGCTAGTGAAAAAGACCAGGAGAGCATAAGATATATAACGGATAACTATCGGATAGGGCATTTCCGTAAAGAGAAAATTTTTTTCAAGGCTGGTTTCCGCAATAATAAAGTCATGCCCGAATTCAGGATCACTGCTTTTCCGGATACGGCAAATTACATGATCAGTATTGCTGACAGAAGAATCTTTTTATTATTTGAATCTGATCTTTTAAAAAACTGGCGATCCATGACATCTCTGCGTGTTGATTATCTGGTAATATGTAGTGAGAAACTGCCACGTCCGGGGCTTCTGGAATCCATGTTTGACTTTGACCGTTTAATTGTTTCATCCTCGGTAAAGCCTTACTACAATTATGAGGACTCATCATTCAGCAATGAGGCAGTTGTTATGGATGTGAGGCACAAAGGTGCCGCTCTGTTGTTCAATGACCGTCTTTCTGATAAAAAAAAGCTTAAAGCCTTGGGCTATTTCTAAGATTATATGTTATTTTGCTGTTCTGATTTTGAAGGAGATTTACTGATATGAAAATTATATTAGCGGGAGCAGGTGCAGTTGGGGCTCATCTGACAAAGATGCTAAGTAATGAAAATCATGACATTACCGTAATTGATATTGATCCTGATCGGTTGCGGTTGGTAGGATCTACACTTGATGTGCTTGCACTTGAAGGCAGTGCCACATCAATTGGATTGTTGAATGAAGCAAAAATAAAAAAAGCAGATCTTTTTATTGCGGTTACCCAGGGTGAAGCAACCAACATCTCTGCCGCCATTATCAGTAAACAGCTTGGTGCAAAGAAATCTATTGCCAGGATTGATAATCAGGAGTATTTATTCCGAGAGAATCAGGAAATGTTTGTTAATCTGGGAATTGATTACCTCATATATCCGGAAAAAATTGCAGCCAGAGAAATTGTTGGATTGCTCTCCCAGACCAGTACTTCAGATATAGTGGACTTTTCAGGTGGCAAGCTGCATTTGTTTGCTTTCAAGCTGGAAGAGAATGCCCCCATTATTGATAAGAGTCTGATCGAAGTTACCGATCCGGAAAATTTACATCAATACAGGGCTGTCGCCATTACACGTCAGGGAGAGACGATTATTCCCCGTGGACATGATCGTTTTCATGAAGGTGATCTTGTGTATGTGATTTCAAATAAGGGTGGGATTAAAAATTTACTTCGTTATACAGGAAAGGAGAATTATGAGGTCAGAAATATCATGATCCTTGGTGGCAGCAGAATTGGTATCAGAGCCGCAAGAGATTTGGGAGATCATCATTATGTGAAGTTGGTGGAATTAAACAGGGAAAAAAGCTATAAGATTTCGAATCTTTTGGACAATACCCTGGTGATCAATGGAGGTGGCAGTAACGTTGAACTGCTTTCCCAGGAAGGATTATCAAAAATGGATGCATTTGTTGCGGTTACCGGAAATTCTGAAACGAATATTCTTTCCTGTTTACTGGCCAAGCGTATGGGCGTGAAGAAAACCATCGCCGAGGTCGAAAACATTGATTACATTTCCCTGGCTGAAAATATAGGTATTGACACCATTATCAATAAAAAGCTTATTACTGCCAGCCGGATATTCCGCTTTACAATGAGCACTGAAGTTTCGAACATCAAATGCCTTACCGGCACCGATGCTGAAGTAATGGAATTTATTGCAAAATCCGATTCATTGATCACACAGGGAAAACTAAAGGACATTGATTTTCCGGACGATGCCATCATAGGCGGATTCATTCGTGGTAAAAATGGTTATATTGCAAAGGGAGATACTGAAATTAAGGAAGGAGATCATGTTGTGGTATTCTCATTGCCATCATCAGTTCCTGTTGTGGGCAACTTTTTCAATTGAGCATTAATGATCAATACAAGGATTATAATTAATCTTCTCGGTTTTCTTCTTGTAATCGAAGGATTATTCATGATGCTTTCTGTTCCTGTTTCGCTTTCCTATTCCGAAGGGGACCATCTTGATTTTTTAATTTCAGGGTTGATCACCATTTTTTTTGGTGGTATTGCCTGGGGATTAACCCGTGATGCACAAAAAAGCATATCCAAAAGAGATGGCTATATTATTGTTAGTCTTGGATGGATTGTATTTTCAATATTTGGCACACTGCCCTTTATCATGACCGGTTCTATCCCTGATTATTCGGATGCTTTTTTTGAAACCATTTCCGGTTTTACCACTACAGGAGCCTCCGTATTAAACGATGTAGAATCCCTATCACACGGGGTACTCTTCTGGCGAAGTCTTACCCAATGGCTGGGGGGCATGGGGATTATCGTGCTTTCTCTTGCCATATTGCCCTTGCTTGGTATAGGGGGCATGCAGCTTTTTATTGCTGAAGTGCCGGGTCCGGCACCGGATAAGTTGCATCCCAGGATCAAAGGTACTGCCGCACGTTTATGGTTTATCTATATCATTTTTACGGCGGCAGAAACCATCCTTTTGTGGCTTGGAGATATGGATTTTTTTGATGCCATCAATCATGCTTTTACCACGATGGCTACGGGAGGTTATTCTACCAAACAGGCCAGTATCGCATATTGGGATTCACCTTACATCCATTATGTAATCACTGTTTTTATGTTTCTCGCAGGAACGAATTTTTCACTTAGTTATTTCGCCCTTCATTTTCGTTTTAAAAAAATGACACGCAATGATGAGTTTCGTTTTTATGCATACTCGGTATTTTTATTTACCGTCGTGATTAGTGTTATGATGGCCTTTAAAATGAATGTGGGCATCGAGCAGTCTATTCGGGTTTCAGTTTTCCAGGTGGTATCCATAATGACCACCACTGGTTTTGTTACTTCAAATTACATGAGTTGGACTTCAGTATTGGGCATTTTAATCTTTGTTCTGATGTTTTTTGGCGGATCTGCAGGATCTACCGGAGGAGGTGTAAAGATCATGCGTGTGGCGCTCCTTTTCAAGAACAGTTCTCTTGAATTAAAACGGCTTATTCACCCTAATGCTGTGATACCGGTTCGTTTCAACAAGCAGGCTATCGATCCACAGATCATGAATAACGTACTTGCTTTTGTTTCTTTTTATTTATTAACACTGGTTGGCAGTACAATAGTAATGTCGGCCCTGGGTTATGACCTTGATACTTCCATTGGTGCTGTGGCAGCGACACTGGGGAATATCGGACCCGGGATCGGAGAGGTTGGGCCGATAGACAATTACAGTGATATTCCTATTGCCGGGAAATGGTTCTTATCTTTTCTGATGTTGATAGGCCGCCTGGAACTGTTTACTGTTTTGATTCTTTTCTCCCCCGCTTTCTGGAGAAAGTAGCATTCCGGACTTTTCCGCGATTTAATCAATAACCCCTGCTCCTTCCCTTATAACCAAAGGTTCTTCACCGGTGCAGTCGATGATGGTAGAAGGAACATTGCCTCCGTATCCACCATCGATAACCACGTCGACCTTGTATTTGAAATTGTCATAAATGAGGGAAGGGTCTGTAGTATAATCAATAACCTCGTCGGCATCATGGATCGATGTGGTAAGGATGGGGTGCCCCAATTCCCTGACGATTTCCAGAATGATTTGATTGTCAGGAATCCGGATTCCTACTGTTTTCTTTTTGTTCTTCAGTATTTTAGGAACATTATTGTTGGCATGCAGGATAAAGGTATAGGGGCCCGGAAGGCTTGATTTCATCAGCTTAAAAATTTCATTGTTTACGAATTTAGTGTAATTGGAAAGATGGCTCAAATCGGAAACAATGAAAGAGAATTTTGCCTTTTCAGGATTTATGCTTTTAAGCCTGGCAATTTTTTCCACGGCTTTTGTATGATAGATGTCACACCCTAAACCATAAACCGTATCGGTTGGATAGATTACAACCCCCCCTTCGCGCAATACATCGCATACTTTTCTAATGTGCCGGGGATTTGGAAATTCTTCATACATTTTGATATATGTACCCATAATCGATAATTCTTTTCAAATGTAACAGTGTTGAATAATAATTAGTTTTCAGTCTTATGCAATTTTGAATGCTTTAAGCCGTCAACAATCCGCTGTATCTATTCACTTGAGGTCCGCTTGGCTTAATGTGTCCTCATGAACACCATTTTCATCCTCATCTTCATCTTCATCCAGGTGAGCATCATCCGGTTCCGGGCCCTGTTCCCGGTAGAGAAAAGCAAAAAAAGTACCCGTAACAGCGCCCATCATATGAGATTCCCAACTGATTTTATAATCAAAAGGAAGTAAACCCCAGACAAGACTACCATAAAGGAAGATTACTAAAAGTGAGATCGCCATCAGGTTCCTGTTACGGCGAATTATACCGGAGACAAATAGAAAAGCCGCGAAACCATAGATAAGACCACTTGCCCCGATGTGATAAGCTTCTCTTCCAAAAATCCATACCAGAATACCGGAAGTAAAATAAACCAGGAAAAATATTTTATAAGCCACCTCCCGGTAAAAGTAAAAGATAGCCAGACTTAAGAAAAACAGAGGAATCGAGTTGTCCGTTAGATGATTCAGGTCAGCATGCACAAGGGGTGCCATCAATATGCCTTTTAAACCTCTGGTATGTTGTGGATAGATCCCAAGATGGATAAACTTTGTTTCGAGGGCAAATTCCACAAATTTGATAAACCAGATCAGAAAGAGAAAAAAACCGGGGAAGACAAGACTGTGAATAAACCGCTTCTTTTCATTCATAAATTATTTAGCTTTCGCTGAATTGTTTTAGATTCTGCAATCCTTTTTCAAAATAGGGATCGAGCATTCTGGCCAGAAAAAGTCCAAGATAGCGTTCCGTGGGGAACTTTAGTTTGGATTTATGCCCCCAGATGACCTTTGTTTTATTCTCGCCGAAGGGCTCAAATCGCCAGCAATCTTCTGCTTCCATCTTTCTTGGAGAATGAAAGATCAGGTCAGAAATTATATATTTGTGTGGATCGAGTTTCTTTATTTTTAGTTCTCCAGAGCCAATTACTTTTCCATTCCAGCTCCAGCTATGGCCCACCTCATTGGGTTTTCCCGTAATTTCGTCACGGGCTTCAGGATCCTTATGTGACCATGGATTCCATTTCTTATAGTTATGAAAATCGGATACAAGAGAATAAATTGCTGCAGCCGGCCGGTTGATGAGGATGCTTCGTTCCAGTTTTTTTTCTGCGGGCAGGAGAGTGGCAACAAAAAAGAACAGAACGACGATTGCTCCGATGATTACGATGATTAACTGCAAGGTATTCATGACGATAAAGGATTAATTTATTCAAATTTAGGAAAAAGATCCCAACCCAGCAGTTTTGAGTGGCCAAAGCTTAATCAAAATAAAGAATAATTTTTTGCTGCCGGCAAAAAGGATGGATGCATCTGTCTGGCTGATTTGATGGTCACTCATTAAGAATAAGCAATAACCAAAAACACAGATGCACCTTCCGTTTAGGGTAAAAAATGCAGGCGCAGGAATGAACGCCATCGCATTCAATGAAAACGAGTAAATTATTCAGACTGAGGCCTTAGTTTCCTTACCTGAGCACCCGTTTGCCACATTTCTGAATTATGGATCTCATCGAGTGCTTTCGTCAGTTTTTTTCTGTAATCGGCCTGTCTGTTTGCTTCAATGGTGATTCTGGCTTCATTCCCCGAGGCAACGCTTTCATATAGTTCATCAAAAACAGGTTTCACGGCATCCCGGAAACGGTCCTTCCAGTCAAGTGCACCTCGCTGAGCAGTAGTTGAACAATTGGCGTACATCCAGTCCATTCCGTTTTCACCCACCAGCAGGATTAAACTTTGGGTTAGTTCTTCTACCGTTTCATTGAAGGCTTCGGAAGGTGAATGTCCTTTTTCCCGTAACAGATTGTACTGGGCTTCCATCATACCGGCCAGTGCGCCCATCAATACTCCTCTTTCACCGGTAAGGTCACTAAACACCTCTTTTTGGAAGGTCGTTTCAAAAAGATATCCTGAACCTACCCCAATTCCAAGTGCAATGACCCGATCGAATGCTTTGCCAGTGGCATCCTGGAAAATGGCGTAACTGGAATTTAGTCCGGCACCGGCAACAAAAAGTCTCCTGAGAGAAGTGCCGGAACCTTTTGGAGCAACAAGTATTACGTCAACATCTTCAGGAGGAACGATGCCGGTTTGGTCTTTATAGGTGATCCCAAAACCATGCGAAAAATACAGTGCTTTGCCTTTGGTGAGATGTTTTTTAACGGTAGGCCAGAGTGCAATCTGGCCTGCATCAGAGAGTAAATACTGAATAATGGTCGCTCTTTGACACGCTTCTTCAATTTCGAAAAGTGTTTCACCTTCAATCCAGCCATCCGCGATGGCTTTGTCCCATGAAGAGGAATTTTTTCGCTGTCCAACAATTACATTAAAACCATTATCGCGAAGATTGAGCGATTGCCCGGGGCCCTGTACCCCGTAACCCAATACGGCAATGGTTTCGTCTTTGAGTACTTCTTTCGCTTTTGAAAGGGGGAATTCATCCCGGGTAATTACGTTTTCTTCGACACCGCCGAAATTAATTTTAGCCATTTTAAATAATAGATTTATTGGTTCAATAATATTTCTTTTTCAGAGTGTTTGTTGGCTTCTTCAAGTTCTCTC
>CAZQOV010000151.1:0-7698 GCA_964595055.1 uncultured Bacteroidaceae bacterium
CAGTTCTATTCCACATTAAAAGAATTGAATTCACAGAAAAATCAGGATTCCGGGTAGACAATATCAATTCAAGGATGAGCCTGGGAAAACAGCATATGCATTTTAATAACACTTACCTCGAAACGCCCTTTTCCTCGGTCAGTGCGAATTCAATATATTTTAATTTTCAGACTTACAGAGATTTTTCCGATTTTGTTGAAAAAGTGAATTTGGCATTTAATTTTCGTTCTTCTGAAGTAAACTTCTCGGATTTGAATTATTTCTTTTCCGGGTTTGAAAACTTCGAAGAGACATTCCGGGTATCGGGAATTCTCAAAGGAAAAGTAAATGAACTTTCCGCTCATAAGATCCTGATTGCCTACAATAATAAAACCTTAATCGGCGGCAGTGCCAATATCATTGGTTTACCCAAGATTTCCGAAACTTTTATGCATTTCAATATTGATATGCTTCAGACAAACATTGATGATTTGCAGGAAATTCGGCTTCCCCATAATAAAAGACTAACCTTCCCTGCTGAATTTAAAGCACTTGGCACCATTAGCTATAGTGGAAAATTTACCGGTTATTATGACGATTTTGTTGCTTATGGCCGTTTTGGGACCGATCTTGGAGAGGTAGCCACCGATATTCTTATCAAACCCGATTCCATCGGAGGATTATATTATTCAGGAAATATTAAAACCAGTTCATTTGGAATTGGAGAGGTCATCCCAGGAAATACAAAGATTCTTGGCGATGTTAGCATCAACGCAGAAATCGATGGCTCTTATTATAAAAACAAAATATCCGCTGACCTGCAGGGGAATATAGATGATCTTGAATTATACGGTTACAGCTATAAAAATATTAACCTGGAAGGGTTCCTTACAGAAGAAACCTTCGACGGTTCCATGGATATCAGTGACCCTAATATTATCATGAAATTTGAAGGAAAAGTGGATTTTTCCAGGCAGCAACCGGAATTTAATTTCATTGCAGATGTCGACAGGTTTCGTCCCTACTATTTAAATTTAAATACCACAGATTCATCATATTTCGCTTCATTTTTTTTGGAATCCAATTTTTCGGGAATTCATCCCGATAGCATTAATGGTGAAATTAACCTGGTGAATTCTTTTTTTCGCCGTTCGGGTGAGGAAATTCAGATATCTGATTTTAATGTCAGGGCAGAGAATGCAAGGGATTCTTCTATGCTTCAAATAAGGTCTGAAGTCATGGACACTGATATTTCGGGTAATTACCAGTATAGCGAGATCATATCTTCTTTCCAAAAACTGGTCTCGATTTATATCCCTTCAATTCTGGATAAAGACTCCCTCTCAATACATCATGATTTTATAGATGATAATAATTTTGATTTTTCCTTTCGCTTAAAAGCCGTTGAGGAGGTTGTACGTTTTTTCACCAGAGATTATTATGTTGCCGATCAATCCAATATTAGCGGTAATTACAATCCGGGAAAACAGGAGGTAAATCTCACTGCCGAAATTCCCAGCTTGGGTTATAAAGATCAAGCATGGAAGGATTTGTATCTTATAGCGGAAAGCGATAGCGGATACATGGAATATACCGGACTAGCCGGTAGATTCTCATTAACCAAAGATCTGTCAATTGAAAACTTTCAATTTTCAGGAAGATTGTTTGATGATACCATAACGACCGAAATAGGCTGGAATAATCTTGCCCAACCCCTTTACAAGGGCAATATTCACTTAATAACAGGTATAAGCACCAATAATGAAACTGCCAACCAGAAAATCAGCCTGAACATCTTACCCTCCCATTTTATTTTCAACGACACTTTATGGAATATCGCAGAAAGTAAAATAATCATTGATTCAAGTGCAGTCGACGTCGATTCTTTCACCATCAGCAATCAATATCAGGCAATGGTTGTGATTGGAGAAATTTCCCGTGAAAAAGATTCAAGGCTTGCTATTAATTTTAATAACCTGGATCTGGCTACCATGAATTTATTCACCAAAAATAAACAACTGGAGGTCTCCGGTGCACTTTCCGGCCAGACTAGTCTGATCAATGTTTATGAAAATCCGGTCTTCCTTTCTGATCTTATTGTGACTAAGCTTCAGTTAAACAATCAGGATTTCGGAGAGGGAAACATAAGAGCTCTTTATAACAATGAATCCAAAGGAATCCACATGCTCGCCTCCGGAATACAAGGTGACACCCGGATCTTCAAAATCGAAGGGGATTATTTTCCCAATAACGGCGAGATAGATTTCGACATAGATTTTGAGAAAATAAAACTTTCAGTTTTTGAACCTTTTGCAAAAAAAATCTTTTCCGACTTTAAGGGTCTGAGCAATGGGGAATTTAGCTTAAAAGGAACTACTCAACACCCTGTTTTAAATGGTAAACTTGACTTTTTCAAAGCTTCCATGCTGGTTGATTACCTTCAAACACGGTATTCGTTTACCGATGATCTGATTGTCAGCAATAATGATATTCTGTTTGATAATTTTGAAATAATGGATGAAGCCGGAAATAAGACCTCTGCCAAAGGTTCCATTGAAAATAAATATTTCAGGGATTTTTGGCTAGATTTAGATTTAATGACTCCTGGTTTTTTATTTCTTAATACATCCCAGGCTGATAACGAGCTGTTTTACGGAAGGGTTCTGGCCTCCGGATTAATTAAAATCAAAGGTCCGGCAGATGATCTGACCATGAATATAAATGCCCGTACAGAAAAAAATTCGGTATTCAATATCCCGCTCTACGGAACAGAAGAAATAAACGAAAATACCTTTATTCGGTTTGTAGATTCACATGGTGAAGAAATAAAAGAGGTAAAAGAGAAATTTTCATATGAAGTGAATCTTAAAGGGTTAACCCTGGATTTCAACCTGGAGATTACTCCGGATGCTGAGGTCCAGATTATATTTGACCCCAGTGTCGGAGATATTTTGAGAGGAAGAGGAGGCGGTAACCTTAATATGGCCATTAATACCCTTGGGAAATTTGAAATGTATGGCGATTTGATCATTCAGGAAGGAGATTATCTCTTTACACTTCAAAACCTTATCAACAAAAAACTGGAAGTAGAACCCGGTGGAAGCATTACCTGGAATGGAGATCCTGCGGATGCAAATATTGATCTTAAAACCGTATATAAATTACGCACCTCGGTTTCTGCACTATCCCCCGGAGATGAAGATAGTCGGTTAAATCGCAGAATCCCCGTAGAATGTCAAATCATTATGACAGGCAAGTTGCTGAAGCCCAATATCAAAACCGACATAGTTTTACCCACAACAGACCAGCAAACCCGAAACATCGTTTATAATTCCATCAACACAGAGGAAGAAAAACTCAAACAGTTTATTTCGCTGCTGGTAATGAATAATTTCATGAGTATTGATCCCGGAAATGCCTTTTTAACGGGTTCAGGACCTACAAGTACAGCAAATATGGCAGGTGTGGCAACATCGGAGCTCTTATCCAATCAGCTCAGCCATTTTCTGAGCCAGATTTCCCAGGATTTTGACATAGGACTTAATTATCGACCTGGTGATCAGATCACAAGCGATGAACTTGAAGTGGCCCTTAGTACCCAGATTCTTGATGACCGAATAACAATCAACGGCAACCTGGATGTTGGCGGAAATGAAATCACTCAAACTTCAGCCGCTACCCAAACCAATCATATTGTAGGCGATTTTGATATAGATTTCAAGATCACAGATAATGGAAAGCTTCATTTAAAAGCCTTTAACCGCGCAAACGACAACCTTATCTGGCAGGCCCGATCACCCTACACTCAGGGAGTGGGTGTATTTTATCGGGAAGATTTTAATACTTTTGGAGAATTGATGCGCCGGTACCGCGACGCCATATTGAGCCTGTTTAGCAGAGAAGAAAAAGAGATGGAAGAACGCGAGGAGATGTCGATGATGAAGAATTAGACGAAGCTTATGCCTCCGCTGTCAGCACAGGTACATAGCGAAGGCCCCGGCCACCGGCAGATATTTACCCCTGTTATAAACTTTTTATAACCGGGATATAATACAAAAGTATTTATCCCGTTTTTTTTTTATATTCGCCCAAAATTGAAATATAACTATGGATATACTAACCATTCTTCAAGTTGTAACAACAGAAACAACAGAACTTGAATCGACCGATATCAGTGAAGAAACATTCCTTTCCCTCGCCATGAAAGGGGGGTGGGTAATGTTGCCGATTATACTATTATCGATTGTTGCCGTTTATATCTTTTTTGAGAGATATTTTGCCATCAATAAGGCAAGAAAAGTCGACATGAATTTCATGAACAGGATCCGTGATTATATCATGGATGGAAAAGTAGATTCAGCAAAAACATTGTGTCAGTCAACAGAAAATCCGGTAGCAAGAATGATAGAAAAAGGCATCAGCAGAATTGGACGGCCATTAAACGATGTAAACGCGGCTATTGAAAATGTGGGTCGCCTTGAAATTTATAAACTGGAAAAGGGACTTCCTACCCTGGCTACCGTTTCCGGAGGTGCTCCCATGTTAGGGTTTCTCGGAACAGTAATCGGTATGGTACAGGCATTTATGGAAATGTCGACCGCCGGAAATAATATCAATGTATCCCAACTCTCTCAGGGCATTTATACCGCACTTATTACCACAGTAGCAGGACTTATTGTTGGTGTAATCGCCTTCTTTGCCTATAATATTCTCGTGGCAAAGGTCGAAAAAGTGGTAAACAATCTCGAAGCCAGTACCACAGAATTTATGGATTTGCTTAATGAACCGGCATAATTAATGGCTATCAAAACAAAACATAAGGCAAACTTAAATTTCAGTATGTCGGGAATGACAGACATTGTCTTCCTTTTGCTTATATTTTTTATGCTTACCTCAACCCTTGTTGCTCCCAATGCTTTAAAACTCCTGTTTCCTCAAAGAGGACAAACCGTAGAAACCCCGCAATCCATTCCTGTGATAGAAATAAAACAAAATGGACAAATAGCCCTCGATGGCAGGATTATTGCATTTGAAAACCTGGAAACACTTTTATTAAACAAACTTGCAGGACAACCGGAACCTTCTGTCACCTTCATAATTGAAGGAAAGGCGACAATTAAAGAGTCTGTGAGAGTTATGAATCTGGCAGCCAAAAATAACATTAAGGTCGTGTTAAAAGAAAAGTAACTATGGCTATTACTTCAAGACATAAGCGAAACATCAATTTTGCCATGTCGGGAATGACCGATATTGTGTTCCTGCTGTTGATTTTTTTCATGCTTGTTTCCACACTTATTGTTCCCGGTGCCATGATGGTCGATCTCCCTGCCAGTAATAATCAAACCATCGCAAGCCCGGAGCTGAATGTTTCCGTTACCAGAAACAATGAGTATTATCTTGATGGTGAACACGTTCCTTTTTCAGAGTTCGAAGAACGTTTGCGGCAAGAAATTGCTGCCGAAGAGATTCAGCCTGTTACGGTTAGGCTTAATGCAGATGAAAACCTGAACTGGGATCAGGTTACCGATTTTATAGAGTTGGCCAAAAGGGTAAAATTTAAAGTAATCTTAGGGACTAAACCTGAATAATATGAATTTAAATAAGGACGGCATAATAGGTACAACCATATTTCATATCCTGGTTGCTATCCTGCTTATCTTTTTCGGGTTTAGTTATCCCGATCCCCCTCCTGAAGAGGAAGGGATTCTCGTAAATTTTGGTACCGATTTTACTGGTTTTGGTGATGTGGAGCCTGCCGGGGATGAAACGCAAGGTGGAGAACAGGAAACCGTCCCAGAAAATATTTCTGAAGAACCCGTTCCTGAAGTTCAGGAGCAAGTACCCGCACAACCCGTGCCAGAACGAATAGTTGAAGAACAGGTTCAGGACTTTGAAGAGTCTCCGATCAAAGAAAATAAACCCACGCCCGAAGAAATACGTCAGCAGGAGATCGAAGCTGAAAAACGTCGTCAGGAAGAACTTGAAAGAGAGCAACAGCGACAGGCTGAGCTGGAACGTCAACGCATTGAAAAAGAAAATGCGGAGAAAGCAGCCCGTTTGCAAAGGATGGGAGAAAGTGCATTCGGTAACAAAGGTGTCGGAACAGGAAATGAATCTCAGGGAGAAACCCAGGGCACGGGTAACCAGGGAAGTCTGGGAGGCAGCCCAGATGTGGATAATTACGGCGATGGAGGAGGGCTTGGCAATGGCATCTCATACGGACTTGGCGACCGCAAAGGAAGAGGAAGCTGGCCAAAACCTTTTATTGCAAATTGCGATGATGTTACGGGAAGAATCATCATAAAGGTTCAGATTGATGTGGATAGTGAGGGAAATGTAATAGGTGATCCTGTAATTGCCGAAGCAACCTATCTTGATGATTGCATAAGCAAAGCAGTAATTAAAGCCGCAAGAATGGCCAAATTTACCTCTGCCGATAAGTTCAGGCAAAGAGGATGGATCCGATATATTATCGACCCTTAAAACAACCCCAGCATTTTAGCCGCTGCAACAATCACGGTTGCAAGCAATAAATACCTTACAAATTTTGGTCCCCATCTAACGGCTACTTTTGCTCCCAGAAAAGCTCCTATCATATTTCCACCTGCAAGAATAAATCCAAAACTATAATTAACCTGATCATTTAAAATGAATACCCCCAGAGCAAATACTGTAAATACAAGTATGATAAGAACTTTAACGGCGTTGGCCTTTACCAGATCATAACCCCCTCCCAAAACCAGGCCTGATAATAAAAATATTCCGACACCCACCTGAATAAACCCACCATATGCACCTATCAGGAAAAAAATAAGAGCTCTCAGCCAATAGGGTAAGGGAGCTTTCCCCTGCTGTTCCTTTAACCAGCTTGAAGGTTTCCACAAAATAACAAAAAACATGAATAATAATAATCCACCGATGGTTTTTTGCATAATTTCTTCATTGAGATCAACAGCTATAAATGCCCCGGCAATGGAACCGACGGCTGCCGGGATTACCAGTTTCACCGAAGATCTGAAATCCAGAACTTTTTGATGGTTAAAGCTGCTTACTCCCACTACATTCTGAAGAAGTATGGCAATTCTGTTCGTGCCATTTGCAATATTGGCAGGCAAACCCAGTGCAATTAATACGGGTAGTGTTATGAGAGAACCACTTCCGGCAAGGGTGTTAACAAAACCGGCAAAGATTCCGGCTGTAACAAGAAGAAGATAGATGTACCATTCCATATTTCATATAATTCTGTAATCAGCAAACCAAACGATTCCAGGAATACCAGTAGATATTCATTGCATAATTATTCAAATTTCTGCATCTGATGAGCCCTCCAGCAGGAATAGCACGCGGTATTACCAGGCAAACATAGGCATGTCATGCATCATGTGGTTTACCTTATCTCTGACTTTCTCAATTACGATCTGATTATCGATATTTGTAATTACCTCATTAATAAGCTCTACAACCTCAGGAATTCTGTCTTCTTTTATCCCCCTGGTGGTTATGGCCGGTGTTCCCAGCCTGATACCACTGGTTTGAAAAGGTGAACGACTATCAAAAGGAACCATATTTTTATTTACGGTTATGTCGGCCTTAACAAGAGTATTCTCAACCATTTTTCCGGTAATATCAGGCACCTTTGTCCGCAGATCTATTAACATGGAATGATTATCTGTACCTCCGGAAACAACCTTATACCCATGATTGATAAATTCTGAAGCC
>CAZQOV010000152.1:0-7672 GCA_964595055.1 uncultured Bacteroidaceae bacterium
CTGTTTTATTTTTCGGGAAGGGTTGTTGTTCTTCTTTTTGTTTCGGGGGGAGCTTGAAAGTTTTCGGAAATTTTGCTTTTGTGTTGAATGATGCTTGGGTAATTGATGTAGTATTATTCTTAGTGAGAGGAAGGATGACAGGTCATGGTTCGGGTTTGGAGCCAGGGCATGGCTGCGGACAGGTTATTTCTTAATAGTTAGACAGCCTCTAAGCATTTCACATTAGCTATTTGGTGATATGCTATCCCGCAAAGCTGGACAGGCTATTTTGTATGTTGGGATTATCCGTCTCAGGCGGAATGCGCTAATTCACTTCTTTCCTAGCGCTCAACTTGGGTAAAAAAAAGCAATAATATTTTAAAATATAAATATCATCAAGAAAAAAAAGGGGGGCATTAAAAAAAAGTTAAAAAAAATGAATGATACCCCCTAAAAAAATACCTATATTTGTGCATTAAAACATATTTATATGAATCTAACCCCCTGATGAAATGAAAGCATTTACAAAAAAAGTTTTTTTCACTCTGGTTGCCTTTTTAGTTGCAACAACTGTTCTCCAGGCGGCCGATGGTAACGGGATCGATTCCGGCTCCACCGCCTGGATGTTAACCTCTACTGCACTGGTATTATTGATGATACCTGGTCTGGCTATGTTTTATGGCGGACTTGTCAGGTCCAAAAACGTGATGGGCACTATTATGCATAGTTTTGCAGCAATGGGAATAATGAGTGTCCTCTGGGTAGCCGTAAGCTATAGCATGTGTTTCGGACCCAATACGCTGGGTGGCTGGTTTGGCTGGAATCCTGACTATGTTTTTTTGAAAGGTATTGATGAAAGTATAATGGATGGCGGCGTACCCGAATATGTATTTTCCATGTTTCAGGGTAAATTTGCGATTATCACTCCGGCACTTATTGCCGGGGCTTTTGCTGAAAGGGTAAGCTTCAGGGCTTATGTAATATTTATAGCTCTCTGGGGCCTTCTTGTATATAATCCTTTATGTCATTGGGTTTGGGCTGAAGACGGATTTCTCTTTAACCTTGGAGCCAACGGGGCTATCGATTTTGCCGGAGGTACTGTGGTCCATATTTCTGCTGGTATCAGTGGACTGGTAGCGGCAATATACCTGGGAGCCCGTCGCGGTTATCCATACCAGGTGATCAGGCCGAATAATCTTGTCATTACCATGCTTGGTGCAGGATTACTCTGGGTAGGATGGTTTGGCTTCAATGCAGGTAGCAGTATAACCAGCGGTCTCTCAACTGCACAGGCACTTACGGCAACCCAGGCCGCCGCAGCTTCAGGTGCACTCGCATGGATGCTCATCGAAGGTATACACCAGGGAAAAGCAACTGCCCTGGGATTCGCCAGTGGGATCCTTGCCGGGCTAGTTGCCGTGACTCCGGCAGCAGGTGTTGTTCAGCCACTGGGTGCTATTCTTCTTGGCGCTCTCGCTTCGCTGGTTTGTTACTATGGGATATTGCTGAAAAACAGACTCGGTTATGACGATAGCCTGGATGCTTTCGGTATTCATGGCCTTGGCGGAATAATCGGGGCGATTTTCCTTACATTTTTTATTCGCCCCTCCTGGATGGAAGAAGCTGCCGCTGCAGCAGGTGGTTCATGGACCATCTGGCAGCAACTGGGTGTTCAGTCCCTCGCGGTGCTAATTGCAATAGTCTATGCAGGAGTACTTAGCCTAATCCTTGTATTTCTTGTAGATAAAATCTTCAAATTCCGTTCAAGCGAAAGTGAAGAAATGCAGGGACTCGACCGCTCCTACCATGGAGAAAGAGGATACGGAATGCTCAACCCAAATTAATTCAAATAAATATCACATACATGAAACTCATAACCGCAATTATCAGAGAAAGACGTCTCGATATGGTAAGAGAGGCGTTGATCGCTGCAGAAATAAAAAGAATAACAGTCTCCCGTGTTTCAGGTCACGGACAGCAAAAACAGGAAGAACTTTACCGGGGGCGCTCCATTGTTCCAAATCTCATTCCCAAAGTCAAAATCGAGATCGCTGTAAACGATGAATTCGTTGATATCACAATCAACACCATAATTGAAGCCGCCAGAACAAATGATGGCAAAGAAGGTGAAGTAGGTGATGGAAAAATATTTATCACTCCCCTGGAAGAATGTATAAGAATCAGAACCGGAACGAGGGGAGGAGAGGCGATTTAGGAAGTTTGGAGTTTGATTTGGAATTTGGAATTTGGAGTTGGAAGAAGTTCCAGGTTGAAAGAAGTTCCAGGTTGAAAAAAATACGGGTTAAAGAGTACCGGTCCCTGTGCGTCGGTTACCGGGCGTTGCCGAAGTAACCCGAAGGGGCGGGTTGGAACAAATTTCAAGAGTCTCAAAAGTTTCAGGGACGTTAGTTGGATGTAATTATTAAAGATTTATAATGAAAGGGAAGGTGGCCTGATTCTTCCCGGACGGTGTGGATAATAATTTGAATATAGATAGAAATGAATAGTATACCCTGAACTCTGATGGCTGTGTATGAGATTTGTTTATATTTACCAACACATTTCTCATATGACTAAATCATGAAGTACTTTCAAAAATCCTTAGTTTTTGCTATTACATTTTTGATGGGAATTCAATTTTCCTGCATAAGTGAAAAAACTATGCAGCAAAATTTCGGGAATTTATCCATATCCAATAAAATGATACAGAATCATAATGAAATAAGACCCGTTTACAATGAACAAACGGGCTTTTGGGAGATGGAGTTGGTTTCCGTTTACCAGTCGGGACCTGCAAAGGTAGAACTTCTTTTACCAGACAATATTTTAGAGAAAGGAGTAAAATTTCCAGTGCTTTATATTCTTCCTGTTGGAGGTCCCTCTGCACCTTTCGGTGATGGACTTATTGAAGCTCAGAAAGCTGATCTGGCCAATAAATATGGGATAATTTGTATCAGGCCCTATTTTACTTCAGTGCCTTGGTATGGAGATCATGCGGAAAATCCGCACATTCGCCATGAATCTTATTTGAGTAAATGCATTGTACCTCTAATCGATAGTCTTTATCCCACAATGGATAATAGCAAAGGACGTTGGTTAATAGGATTCAGTAAATCGGGATGGGGAGCATGCACTTTACTTATGAGAAATCCTGAGATTTTCGGATATGCTGAAGCATGGGATGCTCCCTTTATGCTCAGCGGGGAAAATAGTGGCCAGAAATGGGGCCCTATGGGCCTTCGAGTTAATTTCGGAACAAAGGAACAGATGCAGCAATCACTGCCCACAACACTGGCGGAGAATTCATCATGGTTGTCAAAAAAAACACGATTGGTGATTGGCCCCGGGCAGTATTGGGAGAAACAATCTAAAGCATACCACGATTTTCTGAATGAGCTGGGAATCCCACATGTTTACCTATCGGATTTACTTTATAAACATCGCTGGGATACCGGCTGGTTTGTTCCAATGGCGGAAGCTCTAATATCTATAGTCCGAAATAATTCAGTTCCTTAAACCCCATCCACCCATAAACCCATCACCCCATCCACCCTACAATGTTGTTTAAACCGTTTTTACCTTTCCCTCACCCCAATCCCCAACCTCAAACCCTCATTCCTCAACCTCCCCAAACAATCCCACTCCCCATCCGTTATCTTTAATAACATATCCTCCAACGGACATGTGTAACCCTAATTTTACGATTTTTGCAAATAAACCATTTTATTCTACCTGCTATGCAAAGAATACTTGAATGCGTTCCCAATTTTTCTGAAGGAAGAAATATGGAGGTCATTGAGAAAATAACCTCTGAGATTAAAAAAATAGAAGGTGTAAAGCTGCTGGATGTAGACCCTGGAAAAGCCACAAACCGGACAGTAGTTACTTTTGTTGGTGATCCGGAAGCCGTGGTTGAAGCCGCTTTTCAGGCAGTAAAAAAAGCATCCGAATTAATCGATATGTCAAAGCACGAAGGAGAACATCCGCGGTTTGGAGCCACCGATGTTTGTCCCCTTATTCCTGTGTCAGGGATTGAAATGGAAGAAACAGTGGAATATGCCCGCAGGCTTGCAAAACGGATAGGCGAGGAGTTGGCAATTCCGGTTTACTGCTACGAAAATGCTGCTTTCAACGAAGAAAGAAAGAATCTGGCGAATGTAAGATCCGGAGAATACGAGGGGTTGGAGGAAAAACTGGAGAAATCAGAATGGAAACCTGATTTTGGACCGGTGAAGTTTAATTCAAAAAGTGGAGCTATAGCCGTCGGCGCCCGTGATTTTCTGGTTGCCTACAACATAAATCTGAATACTACATCTACACGCCGCGCAAACGCTGTTGCCTTTGATGTAAGAGAAAAAGGAAGGGTGAAAAGAAAAGGGCATCCTCTATTGGGAGATATTGTTAAAGATGAAAAAGGGAACAAGGTATATACTCCAGGAACTTTGAAGTCAGTTAAAGCAATCGGCTGGTTTATTGAGGAGTATGGAATTGCCCAGATATCCATGAATCTTACCAATATATCTGTTACATCTATCCATGAAGCTTTTGAAGAAACCTCTTCCCGGGCACAGGCACGTGGATTAAGGGTTACAGGATCGGAACTCGTTGGACTTGTTCCTTTGAAAGCCATGCTTGATGCCGGTAAATATTTTCTCCGGAAACAAAAAAGAAGCCTGGGAATTTCCAATGAGGAAATTATCAAAATTGCCGTGAAATCTCTAGGTCTTGATGATCTGTACCCTTTTAAGCCGGAAGAAAAGATCATTGAATATGTCATGAACAAAGATAAAAAGGAAGAGAAACTGGCCGATCTTTCTGTTTACGGATTTATGAATGAAACTGCCTCAGAATCTATCGCTCCGGGAGGTGGATCCGTGAGTGCCTTAATGGGATCGATGGGTACTGCCCTGGGGACCATGGTGGCAAACCTGTCATCGCATAAGCGGGGATGGGATGAGCGCTGGGAAGAGTTCAGTGATTGGGCCGTGGAAGGAAAAGAAATACAGGAGGAACTAATAAGACTCATGGACGAGGATACCCGGGCTTTTAACTGCATTATTGATGCCTTTCGGCTTCCGCAGAAATCAGAAGAGGATAAAAAAAGAAGAGAAACATCCATACAGGAAGCCACACGTTATGCCATAAAAGTTCCTTTCCAGATCATGAAGAGTTCTTTCAGGGCGCTCACCTTACTCAAAACTATGGCAGAAAACGGGAATCCCAATTCCGTCTCAGATGCAGGGGTTGGAGCGCTGGCTGTACGCTCCGCAATAAAAGGAGCCTGGTTGAATGTAAGGATAAATGCTGCTGATCTTAAAGATAAAAAATTCCTGGATCCCGTGCTAAACGATGGCGAAGATATCATTAAAAAGACAGAAGCGTTGGAGAAAGAAATTCTGGAGATAGTAGAAGGGAAGTTGTAATTGCCACCCTGGTTATAACAAGGCTCCCTTAGGATAGTAGAGTTGAAAAATTCCTTATAAAAAAGGGAAAATGGAGATTGTTAAACTATATATATATACCTGGTTAAAAAAATCTTTAGCGTCCGGAAGAATACTCAGTGAAGTTTACCCAATGCCTGAATCTAAAAGATTTCCGGGAGAATTAACCTCTATTCATGTAATTTTTTTTTCGGGACCCCCTGAACATTGTCGTTAAATCAATAAATCGTTGCAAAATATCTGTCATCTCTTTAAAATAGTATTATTAAACATAGATTAAAAAAATCATTCTCAGGGGTTAATCTATTGAAAGTTCCGTAGTTTCTATGATTATTCTAAATAGGGAGAAAATTGGAAAATCACTTGCTTAAACCTTAAAATTGCTCCGTAACCCTTAAATAATCTGCATTTTTTTTTTGTTTTTAATTTTTTTTCATAGTTTTGACATCATAGAATTATTCTATTATTAACTATTTATAAACCTAAATTCTTTATCTATGAAAAGATTTACAGTTTTACTGGCATTTCTTGTATTTTTGATTTCTGGTCTGTATGCTCAGAATGTTCAAATTACAGGATCTGTAACCAGTTCAGAAGACGGGTCTCCTCTACCTGGAGTATCGGTTGTAGTTAAAGGAACTACAATTGGTACGGTAACTGATTACAAGGGAGAGTATGTCATTTCTGCTCCGCAGGATGCAACAACTCTTGTTTTCAGCTTTGTGGGAATGTCTGACAAGGAAGTTCCCATTGAAGGCAGAACAACAATTGATGTAGCAATGGATCCTGATCTTCTTCAATTGGATGAAGTGGTAGTAACCGCTCTGGGGATTACAAGAGAAAAGAAATCACTTGGATACGCTGTTCAGGAAGTGGATGGCGAAGAAATCACCAGGGGATCAAACCCCAATCTCGCCAATGCTATTTCTGGAAGAATAGCCGGTATTGAAGTCAGAAAATCCTCAGGTATGCCTGGAGCACCCGCAACAGTACTTATCCGTGGTGCCCGCTCATTTAGTGGTAATAACCAGCCTTTGTATGTAGTTGACGGCTTGCCTATTTCCAGTAATCCGGACTATTCTAATAACGTTACCGGTGCTTATAGTTCCGGAAGATCTTTAGATATAGACCCAAATAACATTGAAAATATTAACGTACTGAAGGGTCAGGCTGCTGCTGCACTTTATGGATTAAGGGCTTCAAATGGTGTTATTATCATTACAACCAAATCCGGAAGAGGCTTGCAAAGCAATACTCCGAAAGTTGATATTTCATTCGACTATCTGGCCGATGAGATTGGAACCCTACCGGAAGTACAAGATCAGTGGGCGCAAGGATTTGGCGGTGGGTTTATTCCTGCATTTTCCTTATCATGGGGCCCTGCCATTTCAGATCTTCCAGACGATCCTACCTATGGAGGAAACACCCGTGAACAATCAGGATTATTCTTCGATCCCTATAAAGGAGAATGGGTTACCCCGCAGGCGTATAACAATCCGGAAGCCTTCTTCCAAACCGGTCATACCTATTCAACCAATGTGACCGTAACTCAGGGAAATGAAACTTCCAGTTACGTGCTGGGGCTTTCCAATACTACCCAAAACGGTATTGTAAAAAATTCCGGAATGGATCGTTATAATGCCAAAATCGGAGCAGACTTTAATATTGGAGACAAATGGTCTGCTGGATTTAGCGGTAATTATTCCGATGTAGCATTGAACAAATTGCCCAGTGGTAACGACAGCTGGTTGTTCACTGTTTACGGTGCTCCTCCTTCCTTTGACCTGATGGGCACGCCATTCCACCAGGAAGGTACGCTGGGCGAATTCCGCCAGATTTCTTACAGAACAGGTGGCGTTGGTTTGAATCCCCGCTGGGCGATTGAAAACAACCAATATCAGGAACAAACAAAGAGGTTCTTCGGAAACGCATTCCTCAATTATAATCCTTTCCCATGGATGGGTGTGAAATATCAGTTGGGGATAGATACCTACAGTACCGATAATGAAGATATCTCTCAGGCAGGAATAGGTGATCTCCCTGGTGCAGCCGAGTATCCTACCCCTGAAAATCCGGAATATGCTTTTGTTCAACCAACCGGGGGATCAGTTGATAACTACGGCTTGTCAAGATCAACACTCACTTCCCTATTTAACATCAATTTCACAAGATCATTTGGTTACATAAACACCTAGTTCAATGTGGGTAATGAAGTGACAGATATGAAACTCAGAAGTTGGTCTACCAGCGGA
>CAZQOV010000153.1:0-7589 GCA_964595055.1 uncultured Bacteroidaceae bacterium
ATGTAAATTTCATGAATCTCAGAAACACGTTTCGCCGACGAGCATAAATTTTTACTTCCCTTTACTGGTAGTTTTCACTCCTGCCCTTCTTATGCTTACCGAACGTCTTATTCTATTATTTCTCACGGTCAGGAACAACAAAAGCCTTTCCTGAGAAGAAGATGAGACAAAAGACTTTTTGCCTCCCTGTGCCAGATAAATGAGAATCTTCGGGGAGGAGAAGAATCATCTCTTTGACAATAGAATCGCATTACTTTGATTTACAGGTGGTTATTTTAAAAGCAGACGGTTACTCAGGACATAGCTATTGCAACTACACAGTTTTTCCCTATTTTTGGCTAAATTTTTTTGCATGGGAAAGATCCACATTGAAAGAATGGAGTTTTATGCTTTTCACGGTCATTATCAGGAGGAGCAAATAGTGGGAAACCGCTTCCTTGTTGACCTGGAAATTGAAACTGACATGAGTAAACCGGCGGATTCGGATAATCTGGATGATGCGGTGAATTACCAGCTAGCTTATCGGTTGGTGAAACAGGAAATGAAAAAGAAATCCAGTTTGTTGGAAAATATTGCCAAGCGAATACTGGATGAGGTTTTCAGGGAATTTCCCGAAATAGAAGAAGCCAAGGTAACCATCAGAAAGATGAATCCCCCGATGGGCGGACAAATGCGAGCTGTTAGTGTAAGCCTTGTACGAAAGCGTATTGATAAAAAATGAAGATCCAATGCATAAAAAAGTATGTCCTTCATGCAATAAAAGTTTTAACTGTGAGGTAGAAAAGGATTGCTGGTGTGAGGAAAAACAGATCCATCAAAAAGAAATGTTGATTCTGTTGCAGGAATATAAAGATTGCCTATGTCCAACCTGCCTCAATGAATATTCAGAACATTAATCCAGGTCTGTTGTATGATGAGAATAGTTCTTTCAGTTAATCTTCACAGAAAATATGCATTTCTACTGGCTTATCTTGCTTTGGGAGGCAGGAAAGCAGCCTTATTGTTTTGGTTTTTATTACAGAATAAGAATGTTGGAAAATTCATGGTTTATAGGAAATATAAGGCATTTAAAAAATTACTTCCACTTTTGATCAACCCGGTTATAACCCGATAGTAAAACATTACAAATTGAAAACTTATGCAGAAGAAGAAAAAATCCTTTCTGGACAAAATTCTAAACTTTGTTGAAAAAACCGGTAATGCCCTGCCACATCCGGCCACATTATTTGGATTGTTTGCATTAACAACTTTAATACTAAGTGCTGTTGCAGCCTGGGTAGACTGGACTGCGGTGCATCCTGCCACAGGAGAAATCATTGAACCTGTCAATCTGCTTACAAAGGAAGGACTGCACCGGGTCATTCTTGAGGTAGTAGATAATTTTACTGCCTTTGCTCCCCTGGGTATCGTTTTGGTTGCCATGCTGGGTATAGGCATTGCTGAGCAAAGCGGACTGATCTCTGCACTTATTCGTTCCCTTATTCTTTCTTCTCCGAAAAAGATATTGACCTTTGTGGTTGTTTTTACCGGCATCATTTCCAACGTTGCCAGTGATATTGGATATGTGCTGTTGATTCCCCTCTCGGGTGTTATTTTTCATGCAGTGGGAAGACATCCGATTGCCGGCATGGCAGCAGCCTTTGCGGGGGTTTCGGGAGGATTTTCGGCGAACCTTTTGATCGGAACCATCGACCCCTTGCTGGCAGGTTTGAGTCAGGAAGCGGCCAGAATTGTCGATCCCGAATATACCGTAAATCCGACTGCGAATTATTATTTCATGGTTGTATCGGTTTTTTTCATTGCCGCTGCCGGCACGTTCATCACGGAAAAAATTGTGGAACCCAGAATGGGGAAATACGAAGGGAATGCCAAGGCTGAAAAACTGGAGCCACTCTCCAAACTTGAAAAGAAAGGTCTTGCATGGTCTACGGTTACTTTTGCCCTGGTCACCATCGTTGTACTGATCGGACTTATACCTGAAAATGGCTGGCTAAGGCCGGAAAGTGGGAGAATAATAGAATCTCCGTTGATCGAAGGTGTTTTGTTCTGGCTTTTGGTTTATGCCGGTTTAGCCGGACTCACCTACGGCTTAATAACAGGAGCCTTCAAGAACGATGCGGATGTAATGAACGGCATGGCCGACAGCATCAAAACACTGGCCACTTATATTGTCCTGGTTTTTTTCGCTGCCCAGTTCGTGGAATACTTCAAATGGAGTAATCTGGGGCTGCTCATTGCCATTAAGGGAGCAGGCGCACTAAGCGCGGCAAATATCGGACTCATCCCCATGGTGATCCTGTTCATCCTGTTCGCTGCAACACTGAATATGTTTATGGGCAGTGCTTCTGCCAAGTGGGCCATTCTGGCCCCCATCTTCATTCCCATTTTCATGTTCCTGGGATATTCCCCCGAGCTTTCCCAGGTAGTTTACCGGATAGGGGACAGCATTACCAATATCATTTCCCCCATGATGAGTTTCTTTGCCCTCATTATTGCCTTTTTCCAGAAATACCTTAAGAATGTGGGAATCGGAACCATCATTGCGACGATGATCCCCTATACCATCACCTTCTTCATCGTCTGGAGTTTATTGCTTGTTGTTTGGATTCTGCTGGGCATACCCCTGGGTCCTGGTAGTGGAATCTTTTATACGGGTTAAGTATTTTTTTTTGGCTTGACGAACAAAGACTTATGTTTTTGCAGTTATTAAACTCCCAGGGTTTAATAAATACAAAACGGCCCAGGGACATGGGGACTGCCGCCGGGAAAATGCACGGGTCCTAAAGGACTTTCCATAAGGTAAGCCATAAGGGAATGGCAAAAAGGCAGACCAGATAACTAACGAAAATAATCCCTCCGGCCGTCTTCAAATTCCCGCCGTAAGTCCTTAGCTGAAGTATATGAGCCGTTGCTGGTGCCGAAGCACTCTGAATCACCAATACATCAGCCAGTAAAGGGAAATTTTCACCGGTATTGAAATAACTTAGCAAGAAAATTGTCAGAACGGGTAAAGCTAAGAACTTTACGAAAATTACCTTAATCGTATCGTTGAACTTCGGGACAGCATTTATGGAGGTTGCCAGAGTGGCGCCAAGAATGAACGTGGCAAGTGGAACGGTGGCAGCTCCCAAAAAGCCTGTTGCATCGGTTACAAAGCGAGGAATATGAATATTTAATCCGCTCAGCACCAAAAGCATGGATACTATGTTGGCAACAAAAGGGGGGGTGAGAATTTTCATGATAGTGGGGGTTTTCTTTTCATCCTTTGTTTGCAACAACTTGCCTACGGTCCACATAAAGGGACTTAATCCCAGTACAATCAAAAAACAGATCAGAGAAAATTCTTCAAATTGTTCCTGATAAACAAATTCCCCAATAGGAAGCACCAAATAGGCGGCATTCTGCATTGCTGCCAGAGGAAAAAGGTATTTTTTCTGCTTTGCCCGTTTGTAAAAAAGCAGCCAGATAAACAGAAGCCCAATGGAAGGAAGCAGAATGGCAAGCAAGGGCAAAGACCACCAGTAGGTTTGTTTTCCGGGATCAAACTCCTGTGTAACCGTATAAAAGATCAAAAAAGGCAGGAAAATGATTACCACCAGCCTGGAGAGTCCATTAATCAATTCCTGACTTACCACCTTCCTTCGGGTAAGTATTGCAGCCAGTGCGGCAATGATGAAAATATTTAAAAGTCCACCGAAAATTGAAACAAATGTCTGTCCGAAAATTGTATTCATTAAAAGGTCGTTTCAAAAAATAGGGTCAATGTCACAAAAGTAAACCAAATCATCTTAGCCGAATGAATAAAGGTACATTTTTTATAAATTATTTCTGCCGGGAAGTTCTTGAATAAAACAGGTCCTTCTTATTCCCAATCTTTCCGCATACCGGCATTTTCGACCAGGAAAAAGAATAAGAAAAAAGGTTAAAAAAGGAAAGGATTCGATGTAGTGTGACAATTTTAATTGGGCAGGATTACACCCAGACTTGTGCATCAGGAAATGGCTCTCAACCCTGATTCTCTAATTTTTAAGTACATAAGCGGTCATGAAGCGATTGATGCATCCCGCCACGGACCAGGAAAAATTACTATATTTGTTCCTGCATGTAAAAAAGATTATTTTTAGCTACTGAAATAAATCTTGTATGAAAAAAACCCTGGTTCTTGGCGCAAGTCCTAATCCCCTTCGGTTTTCAAATAAGATGGTAAAAAGCCTGATCAGGCATGGCTACGAAGTGATTCCTCTCGGAATCAGACAAGGAGAAATTACCGGGATAAAAATTCTTATCGGAAAACCCGATCTTAGCAATATCCACACCGTAAGCTTGTATCTTTCACCCAAAAGACAAAAAGAATATTACGATTATATCCTATCGCTTGCCCCCAGGAGAATCATCTTTAATCCGGGCACACATAACCAGGAATTTATAGAAATGGCCCGGAATAATCAGATTGAAGCGGTAACAGATTGTGCTCTGATCATGATCGCAAAAGGTATATATTGACCATGGAATACACGCACTTAACATTATGGGATGAAACTGAAGCTGCCATAGAAGAAAATGAAGCTGCGCTGTTTTATTTTTCAGCCCCGCATTGCCATGTTTGTAAAGTTCTGAAACCTAAACTTGCGGAAATGCTGAACGAAGAATATCCGAACATTGAGCTGTTTTATGTGGATATAGATAAAGCTCCGGTTATATCAGGCCAATACCGGATTTTTACCATTCCTACCCTTCTTATCTTCTTTGAAGGAAAAGAATATCTCCGCAAAAGCCGGAATATCGGACTTACTGAATTAAACCGGGAATTGGAAAAACCATACAGATTGATGTTTGGGGATAAAGATTAATCATCATCAGGCCGGGTGTAATCTGCCCGCACTTCATCCCGGGTACTGGCAAATGAGACATAATAATAAAAAATCATCCTGGAATAATCTGATGTTACAGAACCATAGCCATCCTGAATGGTAAAACCTTCGATAGTTTGCTCCGGAATGCTTAAATTCTTTCCCTCCATTATTACTTTCACCCGGCCATTTAGTTCATAGAAACCTTCGATATAAAATGCGGTGGAATCAAAAAGGTCCTTTGTGATGTTTACCTCATATATCCGGTTCATCTTTTTCTTCCTGAACTCTTCACTGTCTTCATTGACCAGCCAGGAGCCTGTGAGATTGCTCCTGGGGTCATCCACAAAAAAGTCTTCTTCACAAGACATCAGAATCATAGCAAACACACAAAAAAAGATCATTTTCTTATTCTTCATCTTCAAACAACTTATCGATTAATTGATCATCTGCTAAACCCGGTAACGTTACTTTCAAGCCTTTAGTCCGTTGCATTTCTCTTTTTACGGCAAAAAGAGCTGCCGGGTTTCTTGACCAGCTTCTCCGCGCTATTCCGTTATTCACATCCCAGTGCAACATCATTTCCAAACGACGCTCTGCAGCATCACTTCCATCCAGAACCAAACCGAATCCCCCGTTCATCACTTCACCCCAGCCTACTCCCCCTCCATTATGGATGGAGACCCAGGTAGCCCCGCGGAATGCATCCCCTATGACATTGTGGACTGCCATATCGGCAGTAAAGGCCGAGCCATCATAGATGTTGGAGGTTTCCCGGTAGGGAGAATCAGTTCCGGAAACATCGTGATGGTCTCTTCCCAAAATTACCGGAGCCTTTATTCGCCCTTGTTGAATAGCCCTGTTAAAGGCCCTGGCAATCTCTATCCTGCCTTCACAATCGGCATATAATATGCGGGCCTGTGATCCAACCACCAGATTGTTTTCTCCGGCCTCACGGATCCAATGAATGTTATCCCGAAGCTGCGCCTGGATTTCCGCAGGTGCATCAATCGCGATTTCTTCAAGCACCTTCCGGGCAATGCTATCCGTCATGCTGAGGTCTTCAGGATCGGATGAACTGCAAACCCATCGGAAAGGTCCAAAACCATAATCAAAAAACATGGGCCCCATAATATCCTGGACATAGGAAGGATAGATAAACTCACCTTTGGAATTGAATACTTCAGCTCCTGCCCTACCCGCCTCAAGCAAGAAAGCATTTCCGTAATCCCAGAAATACATCCCTCTTTTGCTTAAGGTATTTATGGCATTAACCTGCCTCTTTAGGGATTTCTGCACGCATGAGCGAAAAACATCAGGCTGTTCAGCCATCATCCTGTTCGACTCTTCCATAGTCAACCCAGCCGGATAATATCCCCCGGCAAAAGGATTATGAAGAGAGGTCTGGTCTGAACAAAGATCAACAGGGATATTCCTCTCCGCCAGCCTTTCCCACAGATCAACCACATTCCCCTGGTATGCAATGCTAACGGCCTCTTTCCTTTCTCTGGCCTCCTGCATTCTGTTAATGACGGTATCCAGATCCGTGTAAACCTCGTCCACCCAGCCCTGATCATGCCTTTGCTGGATGGCTTTCGGATTGATCTCGGCAATTACGCATATCCCTTTCGCAATTACAGTTGCTTTGGGTTGGGCTCCAGACATTCCTCCAAGACCACTGGTAACATACACTTTCCCCCTTAAATCGCCCTCCAGTTGTCTGCTTAATTTTCTACCTGCATTCAAAACGGTAATGGTAGTTCCATGAACAATTCCCTGTGGACCGATATACATAAAGGAACCTGCAGTCATTTGACCATATTGGGTAACCCCCATGGCATTCATCCTTTCATAATTATCCGGACCGGAATAATTGGGAATCACCATCCCGTTAGTGATGACCACCCGAGGTGCTTCCTTATGGGAAGGAAATAAGCCCAAAGGGTGACCGGAATACAAAACCAGGGTCTGTTCATCGGTCATTTCGGCAAGGTATTTCATGCTAAGTCGATACTGGGCCCAGTTCTGAAAAACAGCTCCGTTTCCACCATAGGTGATTAACTCATGCGGATGTTGGGCAACCGAGGAATCAAGATTATTACTGAGCATCAACATGATGGCAGCAGCCTGTTCCGAATTGCCGGGAAATTCCCGGATGTTCCTTGCCGTGATTTCATAATCGGGACGGTAGCGGTACATGTAAATTCTTCCGTATTCCCTGAGTTCCTGCAAAAATTCAGAAGCAAGCTCCTTGTGAAGATCCTCAGGGAAGTACCTGAGCGCATTTTTCAGGGCAAGTTTTTTCTCTTCTGTTGAAAGAATATCTTTTCGTTTGGGCGCATGATTAACGGAAGGATCATATGACTTTTTACCAGGCAATTCATTGGGAATGCCTTCCAGGATCTGTTCTTTAAAGTTCTTTTGTGCCATCTGTTACTTTTTTACAAAGGTAAAAAGTAATGAGAATCGAGGATGTTTTATAAAACATCTGAAGCTTTAATTGTAAGTCCCAATCTGCTAAAACACAATCCCACCTGAAAAAATAGTCTCTGTTTAAAAATGAAAGATTGAGATAAAAATGCC
The DNA here is from genome assembly GCA_964595055.1 of uncultured Bacteroidaceae bacterium. Classification (GTDB taxonomy): domain Bacteria; phylum Bacteroidota; class Bacteroidia; order Bacteroidales; genus CAYRTD01. The sequence goes on from CAZQOV010000153.1 coordinate 7,434, forward strand.
GGGAGGGACTTCTCCCTCCTGACAAAACAGGCGTTTAATTTAAAACATTAACCAACATGTTGTTCAAGTTTTGTGTCGGCTATTTCCCACAAGGGCTTCAATTGTTACTGTAATCTGTTACACCCCTCCGGGGTTATATGTTAACTGTCACATTAC
>CAZQOV010000154.1:0-7528 GCA_964595055.1 uncultured Bacteroidaceae bacterium
ACGGGACCGCTGATGCAACTACCACCCCATCAGGACCCCAGACGGTGGATCATGGGGAAAGCATAAACATTTCCGCTACCGCCCCTGCGGGTTATAGTTTTGTGGACTGGACTGTTTCGGAAGGGACGGTTAGCATTGAGGACCCCGTATCGGCTGCCACAACAGCCACCGTTACTGAAGGACCTGCCTCCATCCAGGCGAATTTTGTCCTCAATACCTATCAGCTCTCCGTCACTACCGATGGAACCGAAGGCGCAACCACCACCCCGTCGAATCCCCAGACTGTTGACCATGGGGTAAGCATAAACATTTCCGCCACTGCACCTGCGGGTTATAGTTTTGTGGACTGGACTGTTTCGGAGGGGACGGTTAACATTGAGGACCCCTTATCGGCTGCCACAACAGCCACCGTTACTGAAGGACCTGCCTCCATCCAGGCGAATTTTGAGCTATTAAGCTACACCATCACCGCCACTGCCGGTGCCAACGGAAGCATTGATCCTCAAGGAGTGAACGAAGTACCCCATGGAGGGTCTCAGTCCTATACCATTACACCTGATGAGGGCTACAGGATTGATGATATTTGGGTAAACGGACTTTCGGCCGGGACTTCAGAGACTTATCTTTTTGAAAATATAACCCAGGATCAGACCATTGAAGTAAGTTTTATTAAGCTTATCGAAATTGAACAGCTAAGCATACCGAATGCCCCCATGAAAATAGGAGATATTATCCGTGCAACCCTGAGGGTTAGCTATGACGATAATACCCCCTATTCATTGGTTTCAGGGAGTATCGGTGGGTATGCTTTGTCAAATCTTCAACGGGTTGATTTTACTACTTATACTGCAGATTTTACTATAAATGAAGGCGGTAATAGTTATACAGCCGGGGCTTCTATCCCTGTAAGTAATCTGGTATTGACCGATTCGGATGTGGTAAGTGAAGCGTTTAACGGGGCCATTGTTCAGGCTAACGATCCTGTCGATGCAGAAAGACCGGTTATAACCAATATTTATGTGGAATCCGGTGATAAAGGAGTGGGTGAAACGGTACGTTTAATCATCAATTCCGATGGAGCGGGTTACAGCATTGATTCTACGAGTCGGATAAACGGAATACCCGTAAGCGAACCCAATATCACATTCACTGAACTGGGTAGCGGAAGTTATTCTTTGGATTATATTGTCCGGGAGGGAGACAACGATGTTGAACGGGGGGAACTTACGGCCTCCGTTATTCTGGTGAAGCCTTCCGGGAATACCAGTGTTCCTTATACATCGTTGCTCAATACTTCCCAATTAAGCATTGATGCGAATTCCCCGGTAGTTACAAAAATGGAAGTACCGGACGGGGAATTTGTTATCGGCGACACGGTTGAAGTGGTAATTTCCGCTGATGACGAAGGGTATGGACCCGGTTCGGAAATGGTTATAAACAATATACCCATCAGTTCTTCCAGGGTAAATTTGCTGGAACAGGGTGCTGGTGTTTACCTTCTGAGATACAAGGTTGGGATTGGAGATGATGGAGTGGAGTCCGGCGGTCTGCAATTAGCGGTTTATCTTGAAGATGCTGCCGGAAATACCGGTGGCCCCTTCAGCAATCTTGAAAAGAACAGTTTATCAGTGTATACGGAATTGCCTACAGCAAGTATTTCAGGTAACAGCACGATTTGTGAAGGGGATTCGGCTCAACTGAAAGTATTCCTGACCGGACGTGCTCCCTGGAGTATCTTTGTTTCGGATGGTTCAGAAACGAAACTCTATGAGGATATTTATTCTTCTCCCTATACTATTTATGTTTCGCCTTTAGAGACAACAACCTATTTTATTGATCTGGTTTCTGATGTGAACAATGTTGTGAATAATGGTACAGACTTCGCTACGGTTTCGATAAATGAAAAGACAGATGTTGAGATCATCAACCTGAGTTCCGGGTTTAATGTGGAAGCCGACCCTGTATTATTGGAAGCAAACGTTGAGGGAGGGACTTTTTCGGGACCTGGTGTGAACAGCCTTACCGGGTATTTTGATCCGGGGATTGCCGATACCGTAAATTCTCCGCATACCTTATATTATACTTTTACCAATATTTATGGTTGTACGAGTATTGACAGTGCTCTTGTTTTTGTCCTTGGTGCTGAAGGAGATGTTTATATTCCGGATAGTCTTTTTTGCGATAATCAGGATACGTTTACCGTATCTGCCTCCAATACGGCAGATGCAACAGGATCCTTCCGTTTGTTGAATTCTGATTCTCTTGAGATTAACGGACTGTCGGATAAGGGCGATAATACGGCCCGGGTAAATCCTTCATTACTGGATGAAGGGAACTACATTATCGAGTATTCTTATGAGGATAATCTCACTTTTACACTGTGGGAGAATTTCAGAATTGAGGCAACCGAAACTCCGGAGATCCTGATTCCTGACAGGGAAGTATATTGTCAGAATGAGAATGAAATTCTCCTGAGCAGTTCGCTAGCCACAGCGGTATTTGAAGGGCCCGGGGTACGGGAAGAGAATGGGGCGTATTATTTCGATCCGGGGGTTGCTGATGCCGGGAAAAATATAATTAAAGCCACTAATACTTCTGAGAGTGGTTGCAGCAAGTCAGTTTCAACGACCATCAGGGTTAATCCTGTACCCTCCGTAATGTTTGATGTCGACAGGCTTTGTGTAAGTTCAAGGGATACGGTATTTTTCAGCAATCTTACGGAAGATAAATTCCTCTTTGAGGAATGGTACTGGGATTTTGATGATCCGGCAAGCGGAGAAAGCAGTATAAGTACAAGGGTAGCTCCCTGGCATATTTTTGAGGTGGCGGGGACCCGGGAAATCATGCTTCGCGGAACTACTGAAGCGGGCTGTGTCGATTCTGTAATACAGGAATTAAATTTCGAAGATAACCCCATAGTTTCCTTTACCTGGGATAATGAATGTTTTGACAATGAGAGTATAGTCAACTTTAGCAGTGATTTGAACAGTATCAGTCCCGTAGAAACCTATCGCTGGACAGTTACGGATACTGCCGGAGAATCAGCAACAATAACCGGTTCTGAGTCCCTTGAATATAGCTTTGACGAAATGAGCAGTTATGTCATTGAATTGGAGGCCGAGACTCAGAATGGATGTTCAGGAAGGTTCCAAAAGGAGATCCTGTTAAAACCTGTTTTTAGTATTAGCGATACAGAAAGTTACTTTGAAGATTTTGCTTCCGGTGAAGGATGGTGGACGGTTGATGAAGATACTTCTTCTGAACACATTAGCTGGGATTACAGGGTGGTAAATTTTGAGAATATGGGTGATGCATTGTCTCGTACCTGGTACACCAATCTGCCGGAAGAAAGCACCTATGAACATTCCTGGGTCATGTCACCGTGCTTTAATTTTGAGAGCTCGGAAAGACCCATGATTGCGCTGGATATTTCTCAAAGCCTGGCAAAGGATATCGAGGGAGTAGTTTTACAGGCCACTGTAGACGGCCATAACTGGAAAACCATAGGAGCTAAAGAACAAGGAATAAACTGGTACAATTCTTCTGAAATTTTTCCTGCACCCGGGGGCAGCACATCGGGCTGGACAGGTAAAGATCCATTTGAAGGTGATGAAGGATGGGTAAATGCCCGACATGACCTGGATTCTCTCGATGGCGAGAAAAGAGTTCAGTTCAGGATGGCTTTTGCTTCTGAACACAATGCGGCCGAATCCGCAAGAGAGGGTTTTGCTTTTAATAATGTAATGATAAGAGAGCGGAACAAAAAGGCATTGCTTGAGCACTTTACAAATACTTCTGAGCTGAATGCTGCTGCCGCTGATGAGTCAGTGAATGCATTTTATAATGATCATTTTGACGATATGGTTAAATTGGAATACCATACCTCATTCCCGGGACAAGATCCCTTCAATGATCATAACCGTTCTGTTCCGGCCACCCGTTCTCTCTACTCTGGAGTTACAGCCGTGCCTTATGCATTAATAGATGGTGGATTCCTGTCTTCTCTCAGATTTGATTTCGATCCTGACGCTCCAAATGCAAAAAATATAAAACGTACTGTTTTGCAGGACGCATTATTTGATATTGAGGTGAATCCTCAATATGAAGGAAGCAGGGTAAATGTTGAGGTGGAAGTTACCGCACTCGCCGATTTGGAGCCTGAAGAACGAATCGTACATATTGTCGTTTTTGAAAAATTAATTACGGGGGTATCTACCGTAAACGGTTCCTCAGATTTCCTTAATGTCATCAAAGACATGCTCCCTAACAGTGCAGGTACAGCGGTATTCGATGGCTGGATACAGGGACAGACAAGGACGTATAACTTTTCCTGGGATTACCGGAATGTATATGATCCTGAGATGTTGCGGATTGCTGCATTTGTTCAAAACGACATAAATAAAGAGGTGTATCAGGTAAGCACAGATGATGATACTAATTTAACTACTTCAATAGAAAAGCTTGATTCCCAGGCTCCGAACATTAATATTTATCCCAATCCGGCAGCGGAATATCTTAATGTCCGGGTTCAAAATATTTATCAGCGCAGCTATATGATTGAGTTTTATGATCAGTTGGGAAGAAGTGTCATGAGAAAGGAAATCAGGGATTACCAGGACGTTGTTCAGATCGATATAGGTTCCTTGAAAAGAGGGGTTTATTTTGTAAGGGTAATGGATAAAGAAAATGGAGTTTTATTGAAAATTCAAAAGCTTATGGTAATGAAATAAAAAGGAGAGAAATAATCATGAATTATAAACGATCTGCGGTTCATTCTTAGGCTTTTTTGGGGCAATTCATGAAAATCAAACCTTTCTGATCCGCACCTGAATCAGCATTACAATATGTGTTCAATTATGGATAATGGGTTTGTCACATTGGACTCCTATTAATCCCAAATGGACCACTATAAGATTGCTTTGATTCTGAAAAAGACCAGATCAGCTAAAACACTTGTTTTATCAAAAAAAGTACTTCAATTATTAACCCTTACCGTGATTATGCGTTAATTGTATAAACCGGAAGTAAGCACTTGATCAACAAGGCTTGATTCAGGGTATTTTTTCTAAAGATTTTATTCCCTATTATTGTTATATTTTGGAGGATAAAATCTATATTTATATAATTATGTTTGAAAATAATAATAAAAATATAAGAATAACAAGCAAGTCACAAAATCCCTTTGTAGGGATTCGACCACTGAGTATGGAGGAAAGCCATTTGTTTTTTGGCCGGGACAAACCTGTTGAACTCATTTTAAGGAAATTAAGGAATGACCGTTTTGTTATAGTTAGTGGCGGTTCGGGTGTGGGAAAATCTTCCCTGGTGAATTGTGGACTTATTCCCAAAATGAGGGAAGAAGGAAATTGGAAAAGCTATAACGCTGAAATCACAGATTCTCCTTTAAAAAGTTTTTATTCTCATATACTTCAGATTACCGAAAATTCTGCAGGCAAACCTTTCGATTTTAATGAAAGTGGCATAAAAAAGACAGACCTGATCAGCCTCCTTAAGGAAGATTATCGGAAAACCCAGTCAAATTATTTGTTTTTCATCGATCAGATTGAACAGCTCTTAATTACTGAGGGTCGGAAGAATGCGGAAGAATGGAAAAAAAATATTTTTTTCTATTTTTCTTTGCTCTTCGATTTGGTAGAGGAAGAGGATATTCCCATATATATCATAATGGCCATCCGGTCTGATTTTCTCGAAGAATTTTCAACATTTACAGATTCCGCTAAACTGATCCGTAAATATAATTACCTGTTACCTCAGATGGATGACAATGAGCTCAGGGAAGTAATTACCGGATCATTGAATTATTCCGGAGCAGACTGGGATAAACAATTAGCTGACCGAATGATCAGGGATCTGAGTAGCAGGACTGATAAGCTCTCTTTAATGCAATATGTCTTATTAAGAACTTTTGACTCCTGGAAGGAATCCGGTCTGGAAGGGGAGCCCATGGGATTGAAAAACTACGAAGAAGTCGGAACTGTTTCCCACGTAGTTGAACATAATGCAGAAAAAGCCTATAATAACCTTGATGAGAAGAAAAAGAAACTATGTGAAAGAATTTTTAAAAGCCTTGCATGGAAGACAGCCAATAATGAATATTTAAAGCTGAATGCAAAAATTGGAGATATTGCTCAAATTGCTCAGGTCGAGGAATATCAGGTTATTAAGGTGGCTAATGTATTCAATAAAAGCCGGTATGCATTATTGAATCCTCCGCAGAATACACTTTTAACCGAGGACACCTATTTAGGGCTTAGTCATGAGGTGTTAATTCGAACCTGGCCCCGTCTTAAGGAATGGATTGATGAAGAAGCAGAATCCATTGCCATCTACAAGGATCTTGCCGAAGCTGCTTTTTATTTCCAATTGGGGAAAGCGGAATTGTGGACTCCACCGGAACTTGATAAGGCAGTAGCCTGGAGGGATCAGAATCAACCCAATATGGCCTGGGCTCAAAGGCATAATTCCGCTTTTGAGCGTACAATGGTATTTCTGAATTTTTCCGAAAACGAATACCATCATGGACTGGAAAGGAAAAAAAGAGCCAGAATAATTAGGACCCTTGTAGCTGGTGCGCTTTCTGTGGTTGTAGGAATACTGGTCGTATTTTTTCTTTTTTTCCAACTTCGTCCTTCCGATTCCAGGGACAAATCCTCCCAGGTATTATCAGGAAAAAATGGGAATCAGGAAAGCTCCGCCGGACTCAATGAGGAAGCGACCTCCCAATCTGAAGATGATTTTGCTGAAGAAGGGGCGTCTTTTTCCGGTCAGCGCCAGGAAGAGGCCAGACAACCTGATTCCGGTGAGCAGGAAGAGGCAGCTCTTGTTCGTCGAAGAGAAAATGTTCAGTCACAGGGTCAGGAAACAGAAGAGCAGATCTCTGAAGCTACTGAAGAACCCGGGGAGGAGAGTGAAAACACCAGAAATAATACCCGATTTACCGATCCTCTGGGAAGTATTTCCGATGAGTTGTCAGATATTGCACAGACTTCAGAGGATGATGTAGGTCCCGGAACCGGAGAAGAAGTCAGAGAGAGTCTTAATCCGATGACGGCCGGCCTGGTTCCTTCACGGATTCGGGATATCCTCGATAATATTGCACAGTCCTCGATTGAGGTTAAGAATGATCAGGATTTAAAATCACTCCTTGCCTATCAGTCATTTCTTTTTAATAATGAATATAACAACGGAAAATATAATCCGGTAATTTATGAGGCTCTTTATACCTCCATTCGTGCTCAGATAGGAAGCAGTTTTAATGCTTATGAAGGGCACTCTAATGCAGTACGTACCCTGGATTTTCTGCCAAATTCGAATACATTTTTGAGTGCCGGAAGTGATGGCAGGGTTTTGAAATGGAGTGCCTCGGGAGACAATACTCAATATTCCGTTGTGCTTTCCGGCCGGGGAATCCTTGAGGCAATGATGGTAAGTCCCGATGGTCGATGGTTGATTGCTTCCGAAAGCCGGAAAGGCATTTTATTGATGAATCTCACTTCCGGCAGCAGCA
>CAZQOV010000155.1:0-7449 GCA_964595055.1 uncultured Bacteroidaceae bacterium
AGCCAGGAGAATCAGCATGGATCTCCGGCCGTATTTATCTCCCGGGGGGCCTATAAAAAGGGAGCCAATGATCGTGCCGACAAGTGCAGCTGCCACTGTGAATCCAAGTTTCCATTGGGAAAGACCAAAAACAATTTCAAGGGAAGTTATGGTGCCGGAAATAACTGCTGTGTCGAATCCAAAGAGAAAACCACCTAAGGCGGCGATCAAGGTAATACGGATTAGTGCTCCCTGTTTCATTCATTTTGATTTGATAATACAAATCTATGAGCAACAAAGCGTCGGGGATAACGGTCTTGTTACTTTTTATATACTGGATGTTACATAGCTTGGTTTTTATATTAATCCTAACACATATGTTTCATAATTGCCACCTATGTTACTAATACTGTAGCTAACAATTAAGGATTCGGGCTGTGTGCAGCACAAAGCCTGAATCCTGTGACTAATTGGTAAGGAAATATGGATATTTGCTCTACCTTTAGTTATTAATTCAACGATTTTTCAGTTAAAATCAAGGAACTGACAATTTTAATGTTCCCAGAAAACAAATATGCACGATTTTCGGAAAGTAAGAATGCATCAAAAATGGAAAATAGGGTTGCATGATTTTCTCTAAAATTAATCTTTTTTCTCTTTGTTTTTAAAAATGTTTTTCTGTTTTCCATTCAACTATTTCCTTCAAGTTTAATGACCTCACTACGATATAAAACCCTGTCCAGGAATGGATGGGAGAAACCCGGCAGACTTTTTTTGAAAAGAAGGTTAATCATTTAGGGCAAAATTTGACAAGGGATGTTGGAAAAGAGTATTAACACAAAAGAATCCCTCTGCAAAAGACTGTGATCCGTTGCGGCATTTGCGTGAATCATTATACAAATTACAACCAGGCCTGCGAAGCACTGCCCTCATAAAAAACTCCAAACATGAACCAATTCTATCCATTGGTAAGAAAAATCAAGATTCATCTTTGACGGGTTTATATGGGATATTGAGATAAAAAGTAGAACCCAGTCCTTTTATGGATTCCACTTTAATGTTACCACCCAATAGTTCCACGATTTTTTGTGAGATGGAAAGTCCCAGTCCCAAACCGCCAAAATCGCGTGAAATATCCTTGCTTTCCTGTGAAAATTTTATAAAAATGTTTTTTATATTTTCAGGACTGATTCCAATCCCGGTATCTTTCACATAGAATTGAATTGTGTTTTCCTTTAGAAAATAACCGTATTTAACTGAACCCATTGAGGTATATTTAACTGCATTATCCAGCAGGTTGTTCAGTGCTTTCATTAATTTATCACCATCTGTTAATACCTGGCTGGCATGGTAGGGCAATCCCTTCTCTACCGCGAGTATCAGACCCTTTTTTTTTGCCTTTTTACTGAACAACAGGTAAGCCTCCATTAGCAATTCATTAAGGTTCACCGGTACAAACAAAGGTTCCTGCTGACAGGTTTCCAGGCATGAAATTTCAAGAATATCATCGAGTGTGTTCATCAACTGGTAACATCTCGATTGAATGATCTTTGTATATTTGCTTCTGCTTTCCATAGTTAAATCCTCATTATTAAGCAATTCAGCGAAACCTATAATGCCATTTATAGGAGTACGGACCTCATGAGACAAATTCCGAAGAAACTCTGATTTCAACAGGTCGCTTTCCTCTGCTTTTTTATTGGCAAGGATCAACTGTTGTTCAAATGTTTTTATTTCTTCAAGGGTATCAAAAATAATGTCTTCCATCTTCGATGTTTTTCTTCCCTGCCTCCCCAACTCTTCTTCATAGGACTTTGACCAATCCTCGCACTGGCTGCATAATTCCTTCTTCATTTGGGCCCATCCTGCTGTATTGCTTTTTTCTCCGGGCGTAATTCTTTTTTGGTCATCCCTGATTTTATGACCTTCAGCAAAATCTTTACTTATAATTTCTTTTTGCCCGGCAAAAACTTTAGCTCTAATAATATCCTCTATATATTCAGTCTCCCTGAGGCATGCATTAATAATAGGAAAATTAAATCTGTTAATCTTTTGCATGTTTATAAATGATGAATGGTAATATTTTTCTTATATATACAGAAATGGTCAATCCGGATATCCTCGATTATGATACCACCCGGAGGCAAAGGACATCTGTATAGGCAATTCTTCAAAGTGAAGTTTAAAGTATAGGTTTTCAATGATAACAATTTCATTTCGTGAGTATATGTCATCAATTTTTTCCCGAATCGATAATTCGTTTTATTTGGGCACAGGTTTCATAATCTTCACGACTTTTGTAATGGTTGAAAAGCATTTCATGATAAGGCTCATATCCATAAAAAGGATGAGAAGTTGTAAATGCCTCACTATTGTGTATATTGTCAATTAAAAAAGCTTTCAATATCTTTTTATCCGGATTCCGATCTCCTGACTTCATTAGCTCTACCAGAGCCATTGAAATATCTTTAAGAATATCCAGTTCCATTTTTAGCCTGTTAAGTTCAGAATAAGTTAAGACTTGCTGAATCAGGCATAGCATAGACTTGTTCTTCGGGTCCTGGTCCGTATTTTTCAAAGCAAGTTTGCCTTGATCCTGGATTTTCTGATTAATGATAATCGATTTGTTGTTTATAAAATGACACAATTCGTTTAAACTGCAGGTTTTTTTTTCTATGTTTTTTTTATTCATTTTGCTTGATGATTTAGGATAGCCGTTTAGAATGCGGAAAATATCCAGAAATAAGTATTTGTCAATGCACATATTTCATGGAGGAAAAAGGTCTCCCAAATAGCTTTGGAGACTATCAAATGAATCGTTTTGAAATAGCACCCGGAATGTTGGAGATGTTTTTTTTCTTAATAAGCCACATAATCTTTTTCAGAAGGTTCCTCCTTCGAGAATGATTCTAATAAATCTACGCTTTTTTTCTCTTTTCCAGGATTTACAGTCACTGTAGTAGCCTTCGATTCGAGTTTCCTTGTTGACTTGTCATAATGAATGGTACCATTTCTTTTATGTTGAATATTGAAAAATCCAATGAGTTCCTTCAATTGTCCCGCCTGGCTTGAGAGTTCTTCAGCACTGGTTGCCAGTTCTTCGCTTTCAGCAGCATTTCGCTGTGTCACCTGGTTCAACTCTTGAATGGCGCCGTTGATTTGCCGGGATCCATTGTTTTGCTCCATGCTCGAAGCAGATATTTCCTGGACAAGTTTCTTAGTTTTTTCAATTTGAGGAATGGTTTCTTTCAGAAGTGATCCGGCATTTTCGTTTAGTTGAAGACCGTTTTTTGCCAGAACAACAATTTCTTCTGCTGCTACTTTGCTTCGTTCGGCCAGCTTACGCACTTCTGCAGCTACCACGGCAAAGCCTTTACCATGATCTCCGGCACGTGCGGCCTCCACGGCAGCATTAAGGGCAAGGATATTAGTCTGGTGAGCTATATCGTTAATAACTATGATTTTTTCGCTAATTTTCTGGCTGGCTTCAATCGATTTTGCGGAGCTTTCCACAACGCGCTTCATGCTTTCATTCGCCTCTGTAGAAATGATTTCTGTCTGATGAGCATTTCCTGTGTTTTCTTCGACATTTGCTGCCATTTGTTCCATAGTTGAAGAGATCTCTTCAACTGATGTCGCCTGTTCGGTTGCACCCTGCGATAATGTTTGAGAACTGGTACTTATTTGCTGACTGGCAACTGCAATGCTCTCTGATCCGTTGAATATTTCGTTCACAATGCTTTTTAATTTTGTCGACATGTTGGATAAGGCGGCGATCATTGTTCCTATTTCATCTTTCTGGTTCAGTTCAATTGTCTGGGTTAAATCTCCCTCAGAGATAACAGAAGCAAATTCGGCAGCTTTTTCTATGGGCTTTGCAATGGTTCTTGCTACAAACCATGAACCAATAATTACCAGCACTATAATAATTCCTGATATGATTAAAATGAAATTCCGTAATTGGGTAGATGCCTTTATAACTTCTCCTTTATTCATCTCGGTAAGGATTACCCAGTTCAATCCGGCCACATCAATTTTATCGTATGCACTGATCACTAAAATTCCCCTGTAATCGCGCACCATGTCAATACCACGCTGCCCGTCAAAAGCCCGGGTTCCGGTTTCGGAAACTACTTTTGTTTTTAATACGGCATCTTCGCGGAAACGGGAATTGCTCCGCATCAGTCCATCTGCACCAATTAAATATGACTCTCCGGTTTCACCGAGACCAATGTAGTCTGTTATTACATTATTAATCAGATCATCGGAGATCTGAACCGCTGCCACTGCTACTGTATTTCCCTGGTCATCTTTGAGTGGACTGGCAATAAACTGGGCAGGAGCGCCATTACTGGGTGCATATGCTTCCAGGTCAGTAATATAGAATCGATCATTTTCAACTACTCCTTTCCATGCTTCAGCAAGATTACTGTCTTTCAGTCTGCCGGCACTAAGGTTTTCACCCAGGTCACTCTCTCCGCCAAAGGAGTACATTACATGTCCATGATCCTTACAAATTAAGAAAAGGTCATGATAACCATTGGTTTCTAAAATATGAGAAAGGTGTTGTTCGTATTTTTGTTTTATCTTTTGATAACTGGCATCGGTTACATCAAATTTGTCCTTTGCGCCTATGTTATGGTTGTCGTGGTACCGTTTCATTTCATTGTATAAAGATTGCATGACCATTGTCTGTGAAATTCCTTCAACACTGGCTATCTGGTTTGAATAAAACTGCTCAATAGTGTTTTTCTTAAGTTTAGATAAGGCCTCAATTTTATTAATATAGGCATTCTGAAGCGCTTGAGATGAGCGTTGAATCGAGAAAAAGCCGATAATGCCGGAACTAATTATCCCGATTGCCAGGCCGACAATAATCAGCTTTGTTGAAATCTTTAAATTTTTCATGGTAATTAATATTTATTATTTAAAAACGGAATATATACTAATCTCTGTTAGACCTAAATTCATAAATCACACGTGGCAGGTTATTCAAATCCATCCTGGAAGTTTAACTCCCGGCTATTGAAAAACTATGATTCCAAAGGTATAGGATGAAAAAAAAACGTAAAAGGGTAAATTTTCGTCAATTGAATATTATAAAATACCCAATGCACATAGAAATTTCCGGATGTTACAGATCGTGAAATCATGCTTATGAATAGAAAAACCTTGAATGGAAATGAGGTATTTATTTAGGAGATCTATACTTATTGTGCAGAAAAACTTAACCCTGGCAGGGTCTCTAAAACGAGAGACAACCGCAATGGACTATTCAATGAATTTATTTTTAAATAACTTGGGGATGAAAAGTCTGAACAGTAAAGAGAAGATCATTAAAAAACCGGATGGATGATAATGAGTTTTATTAAAAGCTCACATTAGCATTTAAACTGAGAGTCTTAATTTCACCACTGGTGTCAATATAAATCAGCCCCTTTTTTAAAGCATAAACTACCAGCTCTATGGTATTTTTGGTTTGGGTTTTGGTAATTAACCTGCTCCTGTAACTATCAACCGTTTTTGGGCTTAAATGAATTTCATCTGCGATTTCCAATGAAGAATATCCATGGGCAAGCAGCCGTATAATTTCCAATTCACGACTGTTAATCGAATAAGACGGTTTTTCTGCGGAATTGTTATTCTGATGTCCATTTGAAATTATCATTCTTCTAAATAATTCACTCGAAAAATAAAATCCATCGTGAGCAACCTCTTCTATCCCTTTAAACAGCTCATCCAGGCTTGAGTTTTTAAGTATATAACCTTTCACTCCTGCCTTTAACATAGTAGTATAGGATTCTTCATTGTCAAATGATGAGAGAGATATTATCTTAATATGAGGGTATCGTGAAATTGCTTTTTGGGTCGCTGCCACTCCGTTTACATTGTTAAAATCAATATCCATCAATACAATATCCGGAAACTCGTAATCTAATAACTCGAAAAATTCCTGTTCATTTTCCGTTTCCCCTGTTATAATTCCAATTTTTTCTTTTTCCAGCACATATCGAAGACAGCTTCTGAATACTCCCGGTTTATCTACCAGCAATATCTTATATAATTTGTTCATTAATTCTGTTTTTTTTCTTTAAAACCTGTTTTTTTTTAAATACAATCTCCAAAATTTTATCTCCCAAGACAACAGATCATTATATATAACGAGGATGCTAAGATAAAAAAAAAATAATTAATGTTTATTTTTTTTCTATTTTTATTAAACATTTTAATGACAAAGGAAAGGTCGATTATAGATAAAAAACAAATTATCATATGTTATATATGTTTGTTTTTCATGTATTTGAAATATATCAGTGAAACTTCACACGAGTTTAAAATACAAATTTTTTGTTTAATTTTTCATATTTTTCGATAAACATTAAGTATTGTACATCTTCATATTCCTCTTAAGCCACCTCCTCAGCAGGTTTCAGGTAAATAAAATCGTCGGGCAAACCGGTTCTTTTTTCACTTAAGTGCAGACCAAAAGATTGTTTTGAGAAATTCATATGCCCCGGTGCCATCGGTGAGGATATGGGAATTCCACACTCAGTTGTTTGTCTTTTGCCAATAACTTTGACAACAATGCATTTGGAGGAAATTTCCTGCAGGGAATGCCTTCATTCCTAAGATCTAAAATGACCTGAATCAGGCCTTTATAACTTTTATCTACGAATATTTCGGATTTTGGATAGCCGGAAATGCCTGTTTTTTGAGGATTAGGAGATATAATGGCACTAAAACCATTTTTCTTTCCATGAATCTCCCACCCAATATTTCTAATCCTCCCTTTTAATGATCTCCGCAGTCCTGTGTCCATAAGGCAGAGAGCCGCTCTCATCATCTTTCAGTTTTTCCAGGCTCGGGAAATGATGAGTTCGTCAACATCATCCTTTTCACAAGGTACCTCAACTACATAATTCTCTTCGGCATAAGTTGATATGTATTGCTTTACGATGGCTTTTCCCATAATTATATGATTTTAGTCCTAAATTAAGAATAAATTTTAGGATAAAAAGGGAAGGAAGTTGGGCAGTTGGGGGTTCAGCCCCACAGGGTAACTCTGTGTTATACACTGTGAAACACTTTGAACTACAGAAGGATTACGGGATTGTTATGGGAATCGAACTGCTTGCCATAGATATACTGAACCTGTATCTCATAGATCCCCCGCAGGTAAATCCCGTTATTGCTTCCCTTGGGTTCATTCACATCAAGTTCCTCTGAAATCTTCAAAGCTTTAGGTTGTAGTAAGATCCCCATAATTGATGTGTGCTTCTCCTTCTTTCCGAACAGGATCGTTCACCAAAACACCATCAACTACCTTCCCTCCATTTACCGGGCTTTCATCCACCAGTTCTCAGCCGTTCAGGTCTTCGCCGTTGAACAGTTCAACGGATTCTCCAAAAGAAAATGCTTCCAAATCTGGCGCATTGCCTGCCGGGGGAATTCTTTGGCCTGAAAAGTTCA
>CAZQOV010000156.1:0-7221 GCA_964595055.1 uncultured Bacteroidaceae bacterium
GAGGTTCTCACCCATTACGGCTAAACCAATAAGACCAATATCTGCTAATTTTTCCATTTTATGATAGATTTAATAGTTAATGTTAACAAAAACAATCGTGCTCCAGAACTGAAAATCCCAGATTATCAAGTATTTCATTCAAGTGTTCAAAAGGATTATTATTCAATTTCAGGGTATAATATGAGGGTTCTCTTCTAACCGGATAATTTCCCCTAAGCTCCTCAAATTTATCAGGATCTTTGCGCAACATCTCATCGTCCTTTTTTATATCATAAGTTTGCAAATAAACTTCTGTCAATATTTCCTGCTCATCCATCCCTCCGCAGTCGATAACAATCTGGTTAACTATAGGTCCGGGCAATTCCCTGGTGGTCCAATGATCAAGGCCAAATCCAAAAAAACGGGAAACAGCCTGCACGCTCATTTCGGTTCCCTTAGCCTTTCCATCAACAGAATACCCTGCTATATGGGGGGTAGCAATACCAGAATGTTTCAGAAGCTCATGATTAATGTTTGGTTCGTGCTTCCACACATCGATAACACTATCCGCGATCTTACCTTTTTTCAGGTGTTCAAGAAAGGTATCTTCCTCCATGATTTCTCCCCTGGAGGTGTTAATAACCATCACATTCTTCTTCAGTTCATGGATAAAATCCTGATTGACAAAATCGAGTGTGCGATATTCTCCTGCGATATTCAAAGGAACATGGAAACTGATAAAGTCTGCTTCTTCCTTTATTTTGTCAAGAGAATGAAAACCCAATGAACCTTCCTGCTTCTCACGGGGAGGATCATTATGCAACACATGCATCCCTAAAGAATGGGCAATACGGGATACCTTTTGTCCCACATTTCCAACACCAATGATCCCAAGGGTTTTTTCTTTCAGGAGAAAACCATGCTTTTCTGCGAGATTCATCAAAGCAGCAGTTACATATTGTTCAACGGAAGAAGAATTACAACCGGGCGCATTGGTCCACTGAATACTTTCCATGCTGCAGTACCCGGTATCGATATGATCAAAACCGATTGTAGCAGATGCGATAAACTTAACATTCGAACCGTCCAGGAGATCTTTATTACATTTCGTCCGGGTTCTGATGATCAGGGCATCTGCTTCTTTCACCATGCGATTATTTATTTCTGATCCCGGAACATAGGTTATTTCTGACACCTCTTCAAGGGCCCCTTTCAAAAATGGGATTTTATCATCCGCTATGATTCTGGGTTTGCTCATTGGAATCTTTCTTTAAAAGCCCAGAGGCCCAGGGCAGGATTAGAGATAAAAAATATTTCTTCCCCGTCAGGCAAGGTATTGAATCCATCTTTCAATTTAACCGGATCATAGCTTTTCATCATTTCATCCAGTAAACCATAATTATAATTGACCGATTCAACTTCTTTTTGAGTCATATGACCAGGACAATATACTATCCTAAACCTGTTTTCTGCTGAACCATGGATTAGATGGGCTGCAGCGCTCAGATTCCCTGAAAGCTCTTTGTTTTCTTCTGTCATTTTTAGAATTTCAGGGGTTGTCAGGTAACCATAGCGTCTGATCAATCTGTCAATCTCCTTATCTTCTCCAAATTCTCTTAATCCAGGAGCCAGAACAATCAATTCACCCCCGTCGGCAATAGCCATACGGGTGCGGTATATACTTTTATTTCCGAGCCAGGTGCTTTTAAATTCACCAGGATCCAGAAAAACCACCACTTTTTTCAATTCTTTGTCTAAGAGTTGAAAGTTCACCTTTAATGAAAGATCTGCTGCCAGGTCAAAACATTCCCGGTCATCGCCGGCATATAATCCCTTCATAACCAGACTACCTGCCTCATCTTTAGCCATAACCGTATGAATATAAATGAGGGGAAGATCAGCTGCGAAGTTTCGTGAAGCATAATCCAAAACTTTTCTAACAGGAGTATCCTTCCGTCCCATTATTCTCTCCAAACCGTAAGCTGCTCCCAGGAAATGACTTTTATTTATTCCTTCGGCACCGCCCGTACCCACAAAAACATTTTTATTATAATTGGCCATTCCAATAACTTCATGAGGTACAACCTGTCCGACAGAAAGGATCAGGTCAAAATTTCCCTCCTTCAATAGCTTATTCACCTGAGCTGGCCAGGGATAATTGACTTTTCCCTCCGATACTTCCTTAACAAAAGCTGAAGGGACCTCCCCAAGGGTAATGACATCATTTCGCCAGTCGTGTTTCACAAAAAGTTTCCGGGGAATATTACCGTACATTTTTTGAATTTCCGGTTCTGTCATTGGAAAATGAGTTCCCAGTGCAGGTAATACGGCCCTCAACTTGTCTCCATAATATTCATAAATAAACTGTGTGATTTTGCCCGCTTCTGAATGATAGCGGGTGAAATCAGGAGGGATTGCCAGCACTCTTGACCGGGGTCCGAGAGAATGCAGTATCTTGAAGATATGTTCCCTTAAAAGATCATCATTTATCCGGGTGTCAGTATTTCCCTTTGCGAACAATAACATATTATTAACAGTTTTCTTTTAATGGTATGTGTAGCTAATACCTAATGGCGATTCGGATAACGGCATAAAAATCAAGCAAATTCGATTTACGGAAAAAGATTTCTCCTAAAAATTCTCTTTTTCCGGTGGCCATCATTCTGTCATTATTTCGTCTTCCAGTGTGGTTTTTCAGGAAGATAACTTTCAAACTCTTTGATTAGCTGCTTCTCATATTCCCCTGCATAATTTCCTTTAAAGAAATGATCCAATGCCTCTTTGTAGAATCTTTCCCAGGAATCTTCTTCATGACCGGGGTTGATGGGAAAAAACAGTACTCCGTTGGATTTTGCTGCATTCAAATCTCCCGGCGCATCACCAATCATCAGAATTTTATCCTTAGGATATTTACCCACCGCACCTAACTCAAGGTGCTCTGTTTTGGTTCCATATTCCTGACCGGCAATTAATCGTACATATTTATCTATTTCATTTTCTTCCCATTCCCTTTCGAGAGCTTCCACGGGAGTTTGAGAAACCACCATGGCATCGGCTTTATTGGTTATTTTATTCAAGGATTCTCTTACGTAAGGGAAAGGAGGCATCCCATAAACCATTTCACCAATATTTTGGTTTACCTGTAATGACCAGGCATATACTCTGTCAATAAATGGGTCGTTCACTTTTTCCGCATATTTACCCAGTGTGGGGTTTCCAAGTTTCGTTTCCTCTTCAGTCCATTTCTTTAAACTGGAAACATCCGGTAATTTCATACCTCTGGCTTCAACTTCTGGTCGTTCATGAAGTAAGCTGAAAGTCTCGAGCAATGCCAGAAAACGGTTTATTCCCCGGGTTTTCGAATAAAGATTTACAAACTCCCAGGTTTCACGGGCATATTTAGAAATTTTTTGCAATTCAAAAAAACGAATAAAATTGGGACAAAAGCATTCTTTTTGTTTAATTTCCATCGTATCGAATGCACATCCATCCGAATCAATCCCAACAAAAAATTCTTTTTTCGGTTTTAAGGATTGCAATTTTTCCTGTGGGTTCTTCATAATTTAGCAGATTATAATTGAATAATAATGTTTCCTTTGTTATTAGTAGGCTTCTGGGGTATAAGCATCAAGCTTTTTATCCGCAAAGGCGGGTTTAAAGCGTGTAAACCGCTGACGTCCGTTTATTAAAGGCACACTAACCCAATCCTCCCCTATAAGTGGCCTTGCATAGGCAATAAAATCATCCGTAACATCGTAACCTGATTCCGATATCCATTGGGCAGGAAATGTCCTTTCAGAAAGGGCTACTTTTTCCAGGGGAACTTTATCATAGCTGACATTGTAGATCAACCCGGGTTCCCTCAAAATGGTAGCCATCCATCCATTTCCTTCATTCATTGCGATATCCACCGCCTTTTGGCCTACTTTATATGCTTCATCAAGATCAACCGTCGAAGCATAAATAACGGTATCTCTCTGATCGGTTCCCATTACCTGTCCCCTGGCATTTCCCCGGGCTTTGATACCCTTTGCATTCAGGTAGTTTACGACCGTTTGGAATACCGATTGCTGACTGGAGCCAAAGGAGGTATGTCCGAAAGCATCTTTCACTTCACCCAGAGATCCGACATCAAAACCTTCGCTCACCACAAGGATGCATCGACCATCACGTTTCAGCTGATCATTAACATTATCCACCAACTGTTCCATTGTCATTCCGGATTCAGCAAGGTAAATCTGCAAGGGCATTTCCCTTTTCGGATCGGCGAGTCTTGCAGCAGCAGGAATATACCCAATTTTTCTACCCATTGCCTGTATAACCAAAACCGGATCAGCAGGTGATGATCCCATATTCTCTTCATTGGCATTTTGAATGATATGGGACCAATAACGAGCTACACTGCCATATCCCGGAGTATGGTCTATGAGTTTAAATTCACTGTCACCGACATCATTATCGATGGTTTTCGGGACACCGGTGGCGATTACTTCCAGTCCCTTTTCATTAGCCAGTTCGGCAACCTTATAAGCCGTGTGCTGGGAATCATTTCCTCCGATATAGAAAAAATAGCCGACATCATGTGCTCGCAAAACTTCAATAATCCTGGCGAAATCCTTTTGCTGATGATCTTTTAATTTATAGCGGCATGTTCCAACCGATCCGGATGCGGGAGTATTTCTGAGAAGGGCGATCTCATCCTCATCCTGAACAGATAGGTCCAGCAACTCTTCTTTCAGCACCCCTTCAATTCCATGCCACCCGGCGTAGATCTTGCCGAAGGTTTCAGGAAACATCTTACAGGTTTCGATAATGCCTCTGAGAGAAGAATTAATAACAGGTGAAGGTCCACCTGATTGAGCAACAATTACATTTTTCGCCATTGTTTATCCATTTAAATGTTAAGTAAATACTGCATTTGATTTCTCAATTCCCATTTCAAGCCCTCTTAGTTCCGCCATTCCTCTTAGCAGTCCAATGGCTGAATAGCCAGGGTTTGTTTTTTTCTTGAGATCATCAAGTATGGTGTGACCATGATCGGCTCTCATGGGGATTTTATCATCGGTGCGATATACCGAACGTCTTTTCTTTTGTTCTTTAAGAATAGTCAGAATAACGTTATACATATCAACATCTCCCTGCAAATGTCCGGTTTCATGAAAACTTCCATCCAGATCTCGCTGGGTGCTTCTGAGGTGAGCAAAATTCAGCTTGGATCCCAGCCTCTCTATAATTCCGACAATATCATTATCCGGATTAACTGCCAAAGATCCTGTACAGAGTGTAAATCCATTATAAATGGAGTCATAAAAGTTCAACAGCTTTTGAAGATCATTTTCAGAGCTTACCACACGAGGTAAGCCGAATAAGGGATATGGGGGATCATCCGGATGTATAGCCATTTTGACACCTGATTCTTCAGCAACCGGGATGATTTGTTTCAGAAAGTAGGCCAGATTTTCACGATAGCTTTCAGCGTCCATACCATCATATTCCTTTAACTTATCTCTGAAAGCTTCAAGTGAGTAACCTTCCTGTGCCCCGGGTAACCCTGAGATGATATTTTTCTGCACCACATAACGCTGTTCATCAGACATATTTTCATATTTGTGTCTGGCTTTTTCGATCTGATCAGCAGTGTATTCTTTTTCTGCATCTTTTCGGTTCAAAATAAAGAGATCAAAAGCGATGAACTCCGAAATATCGAACGCAAGAGCTTTTGCTCCATCTTCCAGGGTAAATTCCAGGTTGGTCCTTGTCCAGTCTACCACAGGCATAAAATTATAGCATACAGTCCTGATACCTGCTTTTCCGATATTTCTCAAGGTTTGTTTATAGTTCTCTATATATTGGTCGCGACTTTCCTTCCCGAGTTTTATATCTTCATGCACCGGTACAGATTCAATTACTGACCAGTTCAAACCTCTTTCCCGCACAGGTTCCACGGAATCATCAAAGGTAATTTCTTCCCTTCTTTTCAGGATTTCCTCAAGGGGCCATACTTCACCTATGGGGATTTCATGCAATGCCGTAACTATACCTGTGGCACCGGCCTGTCTTATGTCTTTGAGCGATACAGGATCATTTGGTCCGTACCATCTCCATGTTTGTTCCATACTCATTTTTATCTGTTTCCTCATTTATAATTAATTATACACCTCCAAAAGCACTATATCCACCATCTACGGGAATCACTATTCCGGTTACAAAAGATGAAATATCCGATAGCAGATATAACAATGTTCCCTGAAGATCTTCAGGTTCTCCAAATTTTCCCATTGGGGTATTTGAAATAATTTTCTTTCCTCTTTCTGTCAGATTCCCGGAGTTTTCATCTATCAGCAGAAACCGGTTCTGATTGGTAAGAAAAAATCCGGGGGCAATCGCATTCACGCGGACACCTGTTTTTGCAAAATGAACGGCCAGCCATTCGGTAAAATTATTGACCGCAGATTTCGCCGCCGAATACGCTGGAATTTTTGTTAAGGGTTTATAGGAATTCATGGAAGAAATATTTACTATGGAACCTTTTCCGCTTTTTACCATTTCCTCCCCAAAGACCATTGCAGGAAGCAAGGTTCCGACAAAATTCAGATCAAAAACCTTTCTAAAGCCTTCGATTTTCAAGCCAAAGAAACCCTGTTCAAGCATATCCTTCGTTTCCATGGTCAACTCCTCCAGTTGTGTTGTGGCTTCGGGGGAATTACCTCCAGCCCCATTAATCAGGACATCAATGCTTCCAAATTGCTTAATAATCTTTTCCCGTGACCTGATCAGGTCTTCTTTATCGAGAACATTGGCAGCGATTCCCAGGCATTCGGTCCCAAACTCTTCCATAATATCATGGGCTACCGATATGGCCACTTCTTCCCGCAAATCAATAATTGCCGTTTTCACTCCTGCAGCAGCTAAGACCTTAACCATTGCTGTTCCAATAACGCCGGCACCGCCGGTAATAACACATACTTTGTCTTTCAGATCATCAAAATTATAATTGGTCATTTTTATCTTATTTATATTCATAATAATCAATATTTTCTCGGGTAAGTATATCAATTGAAATATACTGTTTCAGGGGAACATTTCGCTGCAGCACAAGTTTGTTAAAAAGGGTCATAATTCCCATGTAGCCCTGCTGTTCAGGTTTCTGGCTGATAAGAAAATCAATAACTCCTTTTTTCAGGGCCTCAACATTCTGGGGAAGCAGGTCATATCCCAATAATGACACATACCCAATACCTC
>CAZQOV010000157.1:0-7171 GCA_964595055.1 uncultured Bacteroidaceae bacterium
CACCACCCATGGGACCATGCTCGGTTTCCCATAATTCACCGGTTTCGGGATGGACAGCCAGGCCCTGTGCATTTCTGGTTCCATAGGCAAAAATGGATGGTATAGCATCTTCCAGGTGAAGAAAAGGATTATCCTCCGGTATGTCTCCATTTCTGTGAATGCGGTGAATTTTTCCATTTGGTCTGTCCAGAAACTGGGCATGCATATCCCTTCCCCTGTCTCCAATACTGAAATAAAGGTATCCCCCGGGATCGAATACAATCCGGCATCCATAATGATGCCTTGTGGGCAGGTAAGTATCGTGGGGAGCTTCAAAAATCACTTCCTGATCTGTCCAGGTATTGTTCTCTATTTTTCCTCGTACAATCCTTGTCATGGCGGGTGTGGTATTGCCCTCATCTTTGCCCTTAAGCTCATGACTGTATGCCAGATAGATCCATCTGTTTTTCTCATATTCCGGATCCACAGCCACATCCAGCAAACCTCCCTGGCCGGCATGCAATACTTCAGGGGTGTTTATTACGGGTTCCTGCAATTCCCCCTTAATGATTAAGCGTAAATTACCGGGTCTTTCCGTCACGAGAATATGATTCTCATCAATAAAATCAATTGCCCAGGGGATCTCAAGGCCTTCTGCTATAACCTCCATTTCCATCTGGTAGTCAATAGTAAGCAGGTCGATGGGCACCTCTGTTTTTTCTTCTTCTTTTTCGGCTTCGTACTCACGCATGTACTCCACCAGCAGGCTGATCTCGTTATCGCTCAATGTTTCTTCATATTTGGGCATACCTACATGGGGAATGCCGAACTTTATATTCCTGCGGATGTAATTATTACGTTCCCCGTAATTCCACACACCATCGAAAAGGCTTGAGGCCATTCCGCCCTGCAAACCGGTCCCGTGACATTGTGCGCAATGCTGATTATAAAGTTTTTCAGCTTTCTTATCCTGAGAATAGAGGGTAAAGGATAAAGCAAAAAATAAAAGAAACGTAAAAAATAAACATAAGTTTTTCATGGTAATGGCTGTTTTGTTATTTCTTTCTACTATTCAGGTGCATTATCATCTTCGAATGGTTCTTTTCCTTAAGAGTGAGAATTACACGCACAATTTACGGATTAATGGATGCTAAGAGAAATCTTTCATGCTGAAATGGTATAATAAAGATTAATGATAAATAAGGGGGATTGGGATTAAGGACAGGTGATTTGGGAAAGGTAGAGGGTAAGTAGAGACGCGATTTATCGCGTCTTTAAGTAATTAGTTAGAAAGGAGTTATAGGTTCCGGGTTGATAGGTTGATAGGTTGATAGGTTGATAGGTTTATAGGTTTATAGGTTCCCGCCTGCCAACGCGCTGGCCTATGCTTCGGCGGGCAGGTATGGGTTTATGGGTTTATAAGTTTATGGTTTATGGGTTTTAAAGGGAGTGAGGTTTTCCAGTCCTAGATTCTTTTTCGCCATTTTACTGGAATTTTATAGTTGCCAAATATGATAGTTACAAGGCAGCTATTTCAGAGGTAAATGCTCTTTTGGATTTGGCGACCTTTCTAAGCATAATGATATCCTTGAGTCTTTTTCGGGGTAAGAGCTGAATATAGAGTAGAAGAGACAGATGGTTTTTACCATACAGGTCAATGTGTAAAGCAATGGGGAGGAATCACCACCGCTGCCTATTCAGGAGCCAAAGTTGTAAAATTGATGTGTAAAAATGAATATGATATTCAGAAAAAAACAATTTGACCGGTTTATTCCTTACACAGGTAAACAGGCATTTGTTTCTGAATTATTTCCGATTTTTTTTTGCTCTAAAATTATATGTAAGGCAGATGCCAATCATATCCTTATTCTATGAAAAAAATCCTTTTATTCTTTACGTTCGGTTTCTTGTTTTTTACAGCCAGTTCACAGTTTGAAATAGGAGTGGAAAGCGGATGGATTTTCGATGGTTATAATGATGTTCGTATTCCCAATGATCCTTCTGCGACAGAGTTCAGCTTTTCGGATGATTTCGAGCTTCATGGGATAGTGATCCCGTTGAGAATTACTCTTGGCTATACATTTTTTGACAAGAATCATTTTATTCTTTTGTACGCACCCCTTGGTGTTAATTATTCAGCAAGGATTCCCTTTGATATATATTTTCAGAATGAATTGTATCCGGGAGGACAGGTAATTGATGGATACTATAAATTCAACAGTTACAGGCTCACATACAGCAGAGACCTGATAAACAAATCCAACTGGCTGTTTCGTCTTGGCTTTACTGCAAAAATCCGTGATGCCAGGGTGCAGCTGACTACGAAGGACCAGAGTGCAAAAAAGGATGATCTTGGTTTTGTCCCCCTGTTAAGAATCTATGGCTCATATAATTTTGACAGATGGAAAATATTTCTTGAAGGGGATGGCCTTGCCGGTGGTCCTGGCCGGGCATTTGACTTCATCCTGGGAAGCCGGTATTACTTAACTGATGCCTTTTCTGCTAAGGCGGGTTACAGGCTTCTGGAGGGCGGAGCTGATGTGGATGAAGTGTATAATTATGCATTGTTTCATTTTGCAGCTATTGGGCTTGGGGTTGAATTTTGAGGGCACCAGGGAGATTTTCCATACCCTTGGGGGCTCAGACTCCCGGCATTTGATCGAATCTGGCAAGTCTTTTTTTAATTCAACCCAAAGGCTAGTCCGATGCCTTAAAAGATGATTCACCTTCCAGACTCCCTTTTTCATGTTGCCAGCCTTGGCTAAACCTGGTAAGAATGAAACGGTATTTCGGTTATTTGACTGCCTTCAAGGTCGAGCGTTTTAGGCTATATATCCAGGTTATACTCCAGTTCTCCTAAATATTTACTGAAAAATAAAGGTCATTTTGGCAGCATTTTTAACTTCTATCTTTTACTTTTCGGTTATAGAGACATTTTGACATTTTGAAAAATGAATTTCCATATTGGTCTGCGATTTGATAGTGCGATTTTTGAAACTATTCTCAGTCTTCAGTATCTCGACAAAATCTTTTTAAGTATAGATGATCAGCATGTCTAAAGGAATTGAATTTTCGCAGATTTCTGTCATATATATACTGTTGGCGGTGTTTTTTGTGGTATTGGAATATTACATTAAAATATCAATGTCATGAAAATAGCTTTTTTAGGTACTTATCCTCCCCGAAAATGTGGTATAGGAACATTCACCCACAATCTTGTGAAAGCCATGGTTTCTAATACAGACAGTAAAAGACTTTCCGATCGAGCCATGGTCATTGCAATTAATGAAGATGGGGAGCAATATGAATACCCGTCCGAAGTAAAACATACCATTCGGCAAAATCATCAGCGGGATTATATAAATGCAGCCAGGTATATCAATTATAGCGATGCAGAAATATGTGTGCTTCAGCATGAATTTGGGATTTTTGGTGGAGATGACGGGGTGTTTATTCTACCCTTGCTTCATCGCCTGAAGGTTCCGCTTATCGTGACGTTTCATACTGTTTTAAAAGACCCTGGTTATACGCAGAGGTCCATTGTGGAAGAAATTGGCAAAAAGGCTGCACGAATCGTGGTCATGAGCAAACGAGCCGTTGAATTTCTAATCGAGACATACAACATTCCGAAAGAAAAAATACAGCTTATCGAACATGGTGTACCTGAATTTAATAAAATATCACAGAAGCTTGCCAAACAAAAACACGGCTTAAACGGGAAAAAGGTTTTGTTTACATTTGGTTTGCTTAGCAGAAACAAGGGCATTGAAACCGTCATAAATGCATTGCCCGCTCTGGTGGAGAAACATCCGGATATTCTGTATGTGATTCTGGGAGCTACACATCCGAATGTATTAAAACATTCAGGTGAAGAATACAGGAATTATCTGCGCAGATTGGTCAAAAATCAGGGATTGGAGAACAATGTCTATTTTAACAATCAATTTGCAACGGAAACAACATTGTTCGAATATTTGAATGCTGCCGATATTTACATCACCCCCTATCTGAATGAATCACAAATAACAAGTGGAACACTTTCTTATGCGATTGGTGCCGGATGTGCAGTAGTGTCAACTCCCTACTGGCATGCGCAGGAATTGCTGGATGACGGAAGGGGAAGGCTTTTCGATTTTAAGAATTCTGAGAAATTGTCGGAAATATTGATTGAATTGCTGGATGATGAAGAAAAACTGGAGTCTATCCGAAATAAGGCGAAAAAGTATGGATTGAAAATCAAATGGCCCAAAATTGGAAAGCAGTATTTATACTTATCTGAATATGTAGGCGATAATTGGGACAGAGAAAAAGAAGCAGAACCTCAGCCCATAGATCTTCGCATGCTTCCTTCCTATAACCTTGAACATATTAAAAGACTCACTGATGATACCGGAATCGTTCAACATGCCAAGTATGGGATCCCCAATTTGAAAGAGGGATACTGTGTGGACGACAATTCAAGAGCTCTTCTGATGGCTCTTATGGCTTACCGGCAAAACCGGGATAAAGATGCATTGAATCTTATGCCTATTTATCTCAGTTTTATCCATTATATGCAAAGGGATAATGGCAACTTCAGGAATTTTCTGTCTTTTAACCGAAAATATCTGGATGAATATGGCTCGGAAGATTCATTTGGACGTACCATATGGGCTCTGGGCTATCTTCTGCGTTTTCCGCCTAACGACTCATTCCGACAAATTGGAAGAGAAATTTTTAATAAGTCGGTACAGCACTTCGACAGGATCGAAACCATCAGAGGAGCAGCCAATACCATCATCGGAATCACTTATTATTTGAAAGAAGCTCAGGAAGATGAGGGAATGGTTAAGAAGCTTTACCACCTGGCGAATATTATTACATCGAAATATAAGGAAAATCATTCTGAAAAATGGAGGTGGTTCGAAAATGTGATGACCTATGACAATGCCATCATTCCGCTTGCTTTATTATCGGCATACGAGATCACCGGGGAGGAAGAGTTTTTGAAAATAGGGCTTGAATCTGCAGAATTCCTCGAATCAAAAACCATGTCAACCCATTATTTCATTTCTATAGTAAATAAGGGTTGGTTGAAAAAAGGATGAGAAATACCAGAGTTTATTCACCAATCTAATGATGTTATGGCAATGGTATTGTGGTATTATCAATTTTTTCAGGTAACAAAAAACAGAGATTATATTCACAAAATGTTTAAATGTTACCTGTGGTTCCTGGGGGAGAATTCTTTGCGTTTGCCTTTATTCGATCATGAAACAAAAGGAAGCTGTGATGGTTTGGAGTCGCAGGGAGTTAACCGGAATCAGGGTGCCGAGAGTACCCTTGCATACTGGATATCTCATCTTTCAGTGCTTGCTGCTCATGAGAAAGAACACCTCTATCTGGAAAAAAAATAACGGGTCAGAATAAACCAAAAAAAACAGAATATGGGGCTTGTAACAAGATATAACCAAAATCCCATACTTACCAGGGGTGATGTGCCTTATGAAGTGGCGACTGTTCATAATGCCGGGGTTGTCAGACATAAGGATGAATATATTATGCTATTTCGTTCACATCGGCATAATGGAAGAAGCATCCTTGGACTTGCCAGGAGCAAAGATGGGTATAGCTTTAAAGTTGACCCTGAACCTTTTATGGTTCCTGCAAAAAAAGGAATATTTGCCGATTATGAATCTTTTGGCGTGGAAGATCCCCGCATTACTTACATCGGGGAGGAATACCTGATTACCTATTCTGCTTATTCAAAGCACGGGGTTCGTATTGGACTCGCTAAGACGAAAGATTGGAAGAGCCTGGAACGGTTTGCACTTATCACGGAAACAGATTATCGAAATGTGGTGATCTTTCCGGAAAAATTCAATGGACTGTATGCGCGTCTTGATCGACCTCATTCAGAAATCAACCCCTGGTCAATATGGATAAGTTATTCTCCTGATTTACGATATTGGGGCGATTCGAAAATAATAATGAAACCGGAACCGTATCATTGGGATGAGATGAAGATTGGGCCTGGTGCTCCTCCCATCAGGACTGAAAAAGGCTGGTTGAATATTTATCATGGGGTGTTTCCCACCATGGATGGGAGTGTTTATCGCCTTGGTGTTGCCTTGCATGATCTCGACGATCCCTCGCTGATTTTGGGTGTAGGGGATAATTGGATATTACAGCCAGAGGAGGATTATGAACTTAAAGGCTATGTTCATAATGTGGTTTTCACCTGTGGTGCAGTACCTGAGGACGATGGAACCGTAAAGATCTATTGGGGGGGTGCAGATACCGTTATGTGCGTAGGTAGTGCAAAAATCGACGAACTGGTTGATCTGTGTTTAACCCATAACAGAAAAGCCCTGTAAAATGAAAGTAGCGATTTTGTCACCGGTAGCCTGGCGAACGCCTCCAAGGCATTATGGTCCATGGGAGCAGGTAGCCTATACTATTGCCGAAGGGCTGGTGGAAAAGGGATTGGATGTCACCTTATTCGCTACCCGTGATTCCCACACACGGGCCAGGTTGGAGGCTATAATTGATAAAGGTTATGAGGAAGATAAAGATATGGATCCAAAAGTGGCAGAATGCCTTCATATTGCCCATTTGATGGAGAGAGCAGAACGATTTGATATCATTCATAATAACTTTGATTTTCTTCCCTTAAGTTATTCAAATCTGATCAGCACTCCAATGGTGACTACCATCCATGGATTCTCATCTCCCAGAATTATCCCGGTCTATAAAAAATATAACCGCACAAATTCATATGTTTCCATCAGTGATGCTGACAGAAATCACCAGTTAAGGTATATTGCCACAGTTTATAATGGAATTGATAAAAAACTTTTCAACTTTGATCCGAATCCTGAAAATTATCTGTTGTATTTTGGTAGAATCCATCATGATAAAGGTACCTGGGAAGCCATTCAGATCGCAAAAAAGGCTGGTCTGAAACTCATAATATCCGGAATTGTTCAGGATCATGCTTATTTTGAAGAGAAGGTAAAGCCTTTTATTAATAATGAGGACATACTTTATCTGGGAAGCTCGGGACCTGAGAAACGAAATGAACTTCTCGGCAAAGCATTTGCCCTGTTGCATCCCATAAATTTCCGGGAACCATTCGGATTAAGTGTTGCCGAAGCAATGTTTTGCGGAACTCCTGTTATTGCATTTCGAAAAGGCTCCATGGCTGAACTTA
>CAZQOV010000158.1:0-7130 GCA_964595055.1 uncultured Bacteroidaceae bacterium
GTGGATTGTTTTTATTGTAACTCCACAGTTATAACTGGAGAGAGTTATACAGAGTGAAGTAAATAGTAATTACCTGCATTTTTGGACAACCCTGGCTTTTAGTGGGATCTATCTTCAGGGGAATTGATCCTTGCATCATCTCTGGTACCTTCTTTATTTATTGTTCTTTTCTCTTTTATTGGTCCCTGTTTTTCTCTATCTGAAAAAAAAACAGGAGAATAATCTAATCCGGAAAATGAAAAAAACAGTATCAAAACGCTTTGGATTATTCTGGCTGGCTATTCCTTTATTCCTCTGGGAATCTCTTCTTGAGACTTTCTTTCCTTCTACTCATGCTTTTTATGGAGATTGGTTTAACATGGTGAATTATATGACCCTTTTCTTTTATGGATTTCTATTAATCAGCATAAAGAACATTTTCTGGAAAACTGTAAGCGAAAACCGGCGGTGGTATTTATATCTTGGATTGACTTCATTTGCTGTTCTTGCAGGGATCTGGCATTTAGATGATAACATCTATATTCATTTTATTGAAGCTGCTGTGAAAGCAGTTAATATGTGGGCATGGATCCTTGTCCTTTTCGGATTTGCTGCCACTTATCTGAATAAAGAAAGCAGAGTTTTAAGTTATGCCAACGAAGCTGTATATCCATTCTATATTTTACACCAGACGGTAACAATTATGATTGGTTTTCATTTAATGGATCTTAGCATTGGCCTGATTCCAAAATTTACAATAATGACTGCCGGGACATTCTTTTTTACCTGGATGATCTATGAATTTGGGATAAGGAGATGGAGTTTTATCAGGCCATTTTTCGGTTTAAAACGAGAGCCTCATAGTGTAAAGCGATGGAATGTATTTAAAAGAAATACAAAAGCTTATCCGAGCAAGTTGTAAAAAATTTGTAAAAAATCAGGGTCTGCAATAAGATTGCAGTGGGATTTTGTATCTTATAAGACCTTCGAGGTCTTACTGCCCACCAGCTAGCTTTTTGGGTGCTTCTGCAGGCGGGAAAATCATGAAGTTTTTAGTAAAAATCTTTCAGAGCATTATTATCCTTACCAAAAAATCCTTAAACTATGAAAACTACCACTCTTTTTTTATTCTTTTTTCGTTAATAATTAGCGGATGGTCCTCTCAGCTTGAAGAGAGTCCCTCACTTGCTAAAAAATATTCTGAATATTTTCCTGTCGGAGCCGCTGTAGGAGGCGGACATCTTGATGACTACGACACACCTTGCTTCTCAAAAAACATTTTGCCAGCGTAACCGCTGAAAATGATATGAAACCGGAAAGAACCATCAAGTCGCCGGGAGAATATAGCTTTGATGCAGGCGACAGGATCGTTGAATTCGCTCAGGAAAATGACATGCTTGTGAGATGTCATGTCCTTGTATGGCATAATCAGATTCCTGAATGGTTTTTTAAAGATACGGATGGGGTTTTTCTTTCGAAAGAAGAAATGCTTCAAAGAGAAAAACAATATATAAACGATGTTCTTGATCATTACAGAGGCAATATCTATGCATGGGATGTGGTAAATGAGGCAATTTCGGATGAAAAAGGAAAGTTTTACCGTGAGGATACCCACTGGTTTCGGATTTGTGGCCCCGATTTTATTGGAAAAGCATTCATTTATGCCCGTGAGGCAGATCCTGATATTAAGCTTTTTTATAGTGATTATAATCTGATTAACCCCGAAAAGGCACAGAAGGTATATGAAATGGCCAAAGGTTTTATTGACAGGGGTATTCCCATTGATGGAATTGGTATGCAGGGCCACTGGACCCTTGAAGATGTGAATGCGGAAAATCTGTCCAATTCTATTGATCTTTTTGCTTCTCTTGGACTTGAGGTGCAAATCACAGAGCTGGATCTATCCATTTTATCACAACCAGGAAAGGGATTCACTACCGGTTGAGGTAATTGAATTTACAGAAGATATTGAAACCCAACAGGCAGAAAAACATGGTGAAACTTTCAAGGTATTGAGAGAAAGAGCGGATAAAATTACCAATGTTACCTTCTGGGGTGTTGCTGATGATAAAACCTGGCTAAGCCATTATTTTGTTGAAAGAAGGATTGATCATATCCAGATTTTTTGATATTAACTATGAACCCAAGAAGGCATTTGAAGAAATTATGAGCTTTAATGATTAGCTTTTTATTGAAAAATTATTAATATATTTGAAACACAGGTTGAGCGTTATGTATGAGTGAAACGAAATATCACTTTGTCTGAGGCGGGGTAAACCGATTGAGCGGAATCGTTCAATTGAGGTTCAAATCTATTTTGGATATGTAACTTCAGTTCTCCATTTAATAAACCATAATAATCAAAGCCATTAATAATGAAAAAACTAAATCCATTCATACTATTGAACACATTTTTGCTGCCGGCGGTTATAACCGGTTGCTCTTCTGCGAATGATAAAACTTCCCGCCAAAATGAAAAACCCAATATTTTAATTATCTATACAGACGACCTGGGCTATGGTGATGTAAGTGCTTACGGCGCTACTGAGATTGCTACTCCCAATATCGACAGGCTGGCAAATGGTGGTGTACGGTTTACCAGAGGATATTCTACCTCGGCTACCTGTACCCCAAGCAGGTATGCACTGCTTACAGGAGAATACCCCTGGAGAAACGAGAGGGCAGAAATTCTGACAGGAACTGCCCCTTTGCTTATCGATACATCTCAAATGACACTGCCAAAACTTTTAAAAGAGGAAGGTTACCAAACCGGTATAGTCGGAAAATGGCACCTCGGTTTAGGAGACGGGAATGTTAACTGGAATAAGCAGGTATCACCAGGGCCTAATGAGGTGGGTTTTGATTATTCCTGGATCATGGCGGCAACCCAGGATAGGGTACCTACCGTTTACCTGGAAAATGGAATTGTCGTAGGTCTTGATCCTGACGATCCTATTTATGTGAGTTATGAGAAAAATTTCCCGGGAGAACCTACAGGAAAAGAAAATCCTGAACTGTTGAAACTTAAATGGCATCATGGTCATAATAACAGCATTGTAAACGGAATACCCCGGATCGGATATATGAAAGGAGGTGATTCTGCCAGATGGGTGGACGAAGATATGGCAGATGTATTTCTTGATAAAGCTCAGGAATATGTCAGAAAACATAAAGATGAGCCATTTTTTCTTTACTATGCTCTTCAGCAACCGCATGTTCCGAGAACTCCTCATTCGCGGTTTGTAGGAGAAACAGATATGGGACCCAGGGGTGATGTTATTGTTGAAGCCGACTGGTGTGTGGGACAAATTGTAAATACGCTTGAAGAAGAGGGAATTCTTGAAAATACGCTGATTATCTTTTCTTCCGATAACGGACCTGTATTAAATGATGGCTATTACGACGATGCGGTTGAAAAGCTTGGCGATCATGATCCTATGGGAGGATGGAGAGGTGGAAAATACAGCCTTTTTGAGGCAGGAACACGTGTGCCATTTATTACTTACTGGAAAGATGAAATTGAGCCGGGTATTTCTGATGCTATGGTGTGTCATATTGATCTGATGACATCCATCGCAAACCTTGTGGGTAGCGAGCTTAATGGCAAAGATAGTAAAGACCTTTTGAATGTTTTTCTTGGAAGAAGTGATCGGGGAAGAGAAGAGCTGGTAATTGAGGCTACCTCAAGAACAGCTTTCAGAAAAGGCCATTGGATAATGATTCCGCCTTATAAAGGGCCTGCTGTAAATACACAGGTGAATATTGAGTTAGGGAATTCGGATGAATTTCAGCTCTATAATCTTGAAGAAGACCCCGGGCAGCAAATAAATCTTGCTGAACAACGCCCGGAAAAGCTTCAGGAGATGATTGAGGATTTTGTGGAAATCAGGGGAAAGGAATATGGGAAGATTGAGGCTTTGGAGTTGAAGTAGGAGAGGTGTTGCGAAGGAGATGGGATGCAGGGGAATAGTTGAATGGCAGGAGGTACTGGAGTCGCGTTGCTCAGTGAAGTACACGGAGGAAGATAGCAACAGTATTTGGTTATCATGATATGGGTTCAATCATTGAATGGTGCAACCCCTTTAATGTTCGAAGGATTACTCAGCTATCCTCATTACGGGCGTTTCCGGGAAATTGTGGAAAAGCATAAGATAAACCGGTTTTACACTGCTCCGACGGTTATTCGTGCACTGACAAAGCAGAATCTCGAACATATCGAAATTCCATTTGCCACTCCGACAAAGCTACTTATGCCACCTTACCCCTCCCGGGTGTACAACCGGTCCTTTTGGATGATGAGGGTAATGAGATATCAGGGAATCAGATCAACGGAAAAAAATAGTGACCAATGATTTTGAGGAAATAAGAGATACAAGTACACTTTAAACCCGGAGATTGTGCAGGATATTATTGAAACTTCAATGAATGAAAAATTATAAATTGTCCGGGTGTTTTTTTTTCACATAAAAAATTACAATTACCTTCCTGATTCTCCGTTTATTCCCTAATTTTAAGGCGTTTTTTTCAGTTCTACCAGAACCTGATGATTTATATTTGAAAAACAGCTAATTACATATGTTTTATCCATGAAAATATTACGTTCAAGTTTAGGGATTATTTCTGTACTGTTAATATTATTGTCATTTGTTCCTTCAGGTGCATTAGTTGCACAGATTGAACAGGAGATAAGCATTGATGATCTCAGTCAGATTAATGTAGATGATCTTAGCGATCAGCAAATCCAGCAATTTATTGACAGGGCTGAAGAAAGTGGGATGACCATGTCACAGCTTGAAGCTGCTGCACTTTCAAGGGGAATGCCTTACAGTGAGGTAGTAAAAATGAGGAGAAGGATACAGGAGATAAGGGAAAAAGGGATTACTGAAGCTGCCGAGGAAAATGAAAGCCGGCTCAGGATGAAAGTGGAGTCAGATCTTGATAAACAGCAGGACTTTTTTGAATTAATTACCGAAGATGAGGAGGCTGCTGAGCTTGAAGATGGAGAGCCTGAAGAGATGGATGAAAAGAAAAAAGTTGATGAAAACGAGATCTTCGGCCAACGATTAATCAAACAGAAAAACCTGAGTTTTGCTCCCAACCTGAACATTCCAACTCCCAAAGATTATATTCTTGGAGCAGGAGATGAGGTACTGATAGAGATATATGGAGCTTCACAGGAATCATATGCCTTAACGATTAATCCTGAAGGATGGGTGAGAATTAATAATCTCGGCCCTGTACAATTAAGCGGTTTAACCATAGATCAAGCTACAGAACGATTGAAAAACAGACTTAGTAATATTTATTCCGGAATGAAGGGGCCTGATCCTAATACATTCGCTGAAATTGCCCTGGGAAATCTCCGTAGCATCAGTGTAAATGTAGCAGGAGAGGTTAATCTACCGGGTAGTTACACTTTACCTTCGTTCGCCACTGTTTTCAATGCCTTATACCTGGCTGCAGGCCCTAATGAGAATGGAAGTTTCAGGAAAATCAGGGTTGTCAGGGACAATGAAATAGTTGCCAGAGTTGATTTATATGATTTTTTATTAAGTGGTATTGCAAAGAATAATATCCGGTTGCAGGATCAGGATATAGTATTTGTTGAAGCTTATGATTCCAGGGTTTCCCTGAAGGGAGAAATTAAGCGTCCGGCCCTATATGAAATTAGTGAGAATGAAAGTCTCATGGATTTAATAGGTTATGCCGGTGGATTTTCTGAAAGGGCTTTTCGTGGAAAACTTACAATTACACGAAATACTCCTCTCCAGAAAAAGATCATTGATGTAAGCATGCAGGAATATACATCGACTTCAGTTCAGAATGGCGATGAGATTCTGGTGGGTAAGATCCTTTCGCGTTTTGAAAACAGGGTAAGTGTAAAGGGTGCGGTATACCGTGAGGGTGATTATCAGCTTACAGAGGGTATGACTTTAACCGATCTGATTGAGAAGGCCCAGGGTTTGAGCAAGGATGCATACCTTCCGCAGGCCAGCCTCTATCGCTTGCAGGAGGACATGCAAATGAGTATTATTCCTGTAGATCTTGAAGCTGTCATTATGGGTCAAGAACAAATAGACCTTAAGTCAGAGGATATGCTATATGTTAGTTCAATATTTGAGCTCGAAGAGGAATTCAGCATCAGGATAAGCGGAGAGGTTCAGCAGTCGGGAGAATTCCCTTTTTATGAGGGGATCAATCTTGGTGAACTAATAAGGATGGCCGGGGGATTAAAAGAATCTGCTTCACTGGCAAGGCTGGAAGTTGCGCGCCGGTTGAGAAACAAAGAAGCCACTGAGAAAGAAAGCCGGATTGCCGAAGTGTTTACGCTTCAACTGCCGGAAGATCTTTCCTTATCATCGGAGGCCATGGCTTTTGAATTAGCACCCAATGATATGGTATTTGTCAGGAGGTCACCGGGTTATGAAATCCAAAAACTTGTAAGTATTGAGGGAGAAGTAGCATTTCCCGGGCAATACAGTTTGACCAATACCAAAGAAAGGTTATCGGATGTTCTTGAAAGGGCGGGTGGATTGACAGATGAAGCATATCTTCCGGGTGCAACCCTGTTTCGTAAGACTCAGGAAGCCAGCCCGGAAGTTCGCGAGAAAGTCTTAAGCCAATTGGAGCAGGCTTCAGAAGATACTCTCCAGATTGTTCAGGAGGGAATGGATAATGAGCAGGCCATCGGGATTGATTTACCCTATATAGTTGCCAATCCTGGCTCTCCCCAAGATCTTTTATTAAAGGATGGAGACAGGCTGGTCATTCCGATCGAGCTGCAGACGGTGAGGCTCAGCGGGGCCTTGTTGTATCCGGTTACCGTGAAGTATGAGAAAAACAAACCTTTGTCTTACTACATTGCCAATGCCGGAGGGTTCAATGAGAATGCCCTGAAAAGTAAGACTTATGTGCTTTATGCGAATGGTTCGGTAGACAGGACCCGGAGGTTTATGGGAATCCGGAATTATCCGAAGGTTGAACCGGGAGCGGAGATTATTGTACCCAAGAAGCAGGAGCGGGAAAAAGTGAGTGCCCAGGAGGCTATAAGCATCAGTTCGGCGATTGCGAGTATGGCGCGGGTGCTGGTTACCTTGATGGGGAGGAATTGACATTCGTAAGAAAGCTGAAAAATAACACCATTTTCCCGG
>CAZQOV010000159.1:0-6988 GCA_964595055.1 uncultured Bacteroidaceae bacterium
TATTTATGGGGAAAAGTGACAAGGATATCACCAGAAGCTCCAATCCCGGTTGTTTCGGATATTAAGGAAGAAAAACGTTTGGGTGGAGCGGCTAATGTTGCACTGAATATTAAAGCCATGGGTGCTGTTCCAATTTTGTGCTCGGTAATTGGCAATGATGTCCGGGGACAAATGTTTCTTAACTTATTAAGTGAAGAGAACCTTTCTGATATTGGTATTATTGTAGATGAAGAACGCATGACCACTCAAAAAACTCGAGTTATAAGCGGGACTCAACATTTGATAAGAGTAGATGAAGAAATGGATGATCCTTTATCCATTTCTACAGAAAAGAAGCTGATAGAGTTTGTTAATATTCTATTAAATGAGAAAAACATAGACTGCGTTGTTTTCCAGGATTATGATAAAGGAGTGATCGGGAAAAGAGGGATTAAGGAAATTGTGAAAGTTGCAAATGAACTGGGTATACCCGTATTGGTAGATCCGAAGCGAAGGAACTTTATGTTGTATGAAAATATCACCCTTTTTAAACCCAATTTTAAGGAACTATCGGAAGGATTGAAACTGGATATTGACAAAAATGATTTGGAGCAAATGGCCGGGATGATGCAGGAATTCAAGCGCATGAAATCTCATCAGACTATTCTTCTTACACTATCCGAAATGGGTGTAATGATGGTGAATGACTCTGATGAATACCATCACATTGCGGCTGAAATCCGGGATATTGCCGATGTTTCCGGTGCAGGCGATACGGTAATAAGCATTGCTGCTCTCTGTGTGGGTGAAAAGTTAAGTTCCCTTGATACTGCTGCCCTGGCAAATCTCGCCGGCGGACTTGTTTGTGAAAAAGCCGGCGTTGTTTCTGTTATCAAGGAGGAGTTGCTTGATGAAGCTCTTCAAATCCAGCTGGATGAAATTAAATGATCCGGAAGAGTGGAAACACCACCAAAATCCTTATTTCAAAATATCAGAGGATGAGCTTAATTTCCTCCAGCTTTGCCATAACAGAATGGAAGAAATTATTGTTATCATTAACAGTACAATAGCATGGGTAGTTTTTCCATAAAGGAAATTCCCTATCGTAAACAGTATGCTATAGATAGAAACAGACCCCAGGATCATACAGATAATGCCTGTTGGAACATCCCATTTCAGGTCTTTTTCCTTCACCAGCTCAATACCTTGTTCCCTGGCTCGATCCACAACGGGTTTCCATCCCGGTCCTCCGGGCCTGATTTTTCTGTAAAAACTGCGAAGCGTTTCTTCGCTGTTCGGGCGGGTAAGGAAAGTTACCACAATCCAGGAAAGGCTGGTGAGGAAAACAACGCCGGTGAATTTAATGATATTCCAGTAGGTCATGGTGGTGTCAATTCCCCAGATCTCTATGTTTCTTCCTCCCTTTTCGATCAGGACGAAATTTTCTATCAGTATAAATAGAATCGAAAATAAGGCTGCTCCTATCATTGCAGCGAGTTCGGAATATGCATTGATACGCCACCAGAACCACCTCAGGATATAGATCAGTCCGGTTCCGGCACCGATCATAAGCAAATATTGAAAAGCCTGAAGGGCATTTTCCAGGAAAAGGGCGAATAAGACCCCGAAAAACATCAAGGTCACTGTGCTTATTCTACCGAATCGCACTCTTTGTTTTTCTGTGGCATCGGGTTTATAGAACCGTCCATAAAAATCATTAACCAGGTAAGATGAACCCCAGTTCAATTGGGAGGCTGTGGTAGACATAAATGCAGCAATGAGTGATGCTACCACCAGTCCAAGCAGACCTGCCGGCAGAAATTCTCTTAGCATGGCGGGATAGGCAAAATCATTTTTTATGTATTGCTCGGAAACCTCCGGAAATTGATCTACCATGGATTGTATCTCGGGGAAGATAATGAGAGAGCCAAGTCCTACAATGATCCATGGCCAGGGGCGGATTGCATAGTGAAAGAAGTTGAATAACAGGGTTGCTCCCACAGCATGGTCTTCATTTTTGGCAGACAACATTCGCTGGGCGACATATCCACCACCTCCGGGTTCAGCTCCCGGATACCAAGCTGCCCACCATTGCACGGCAAGAGGAATAAGAAAAATACTTAAAAAAATTTCCGGCTGGGAAAGGTCCGGAATAAGATTAAGCTTATCTGAAACATTCGGATGGGAAAGTAAGGAGGAAAGACCTCCGATTTCAGGTGCCCGGGTAACATATACGGCGGCAATTATGGCCCCAAAAAGGGCAAAACTGAACTGGAAGAGGTCGGTCCAGAGGATAGATTTCAATCCGCCAAGAGTACTGTAAAATACCACCACTATAGCCGCCATGATTAATGCAGGTGCAGGCTGCAGGCCTAACATTACCCCTGCAATCTTAATAAACGCAAGGGAAACAGAAGCAATTACGGCTACATTGAAGAAAAAGCCCAGATATATCGCACGAAAGCCTCGTAAAAAAGCCGCTGTTTTTCCGCTATATCGTATTTCATAGAATTCAAGATCTGTTAACACTTTGGACCGGTTCCACAGCCTGGCATAGATAAAAACCGTTAGCATACCGGTCAGCAAAAATGCCCACCACAACCAGTTAGCTGATACTCCGTTGGTACGCACCATATCGGTCACAAGGTTAGGGGTGTCGGCAGAAAATGTGGTGGCCACCATAGAGACTCCCAACAACCACCAGGGCATGTTTCTTCCTGATAAAAAGAAGTTAGTGGTACTTTTTCCCGCCTGGCGGGAGGCAAAATATCCGATGGAAACAAGAATGATAAAAAAGAGAACAAGAATTGCCCAGTCGATAGGTTGAAGGATCATGCTATTAAAATTTTAAGGGAGTTTTGTTCAGCTGTTCGTTTGTTATCATAAAGCTTTAATTGTACATGATTTAACGAAGCTTTTTATATTCCAATGATTAAGAATAGTGGTAAATATAATGATTATCGCTAAAAAAATACGGTTCAGTTTTGTAGGGTGAAAATGTTAACGCCTGGCAAAATTCTGGATGAAACCGGTGAGAGGTGCAAAATATTTTGCCTGCCAGGCTAATGACCCCGCACTTTGGTCACAGATGGCCATATCCATTGGGTATGGTATAGGGTTGTTGAGGACACATGTTTATGCTATTGAATACCAATTGAAGGATTAACTTATAAACTGATAAACAAGGGTGGATTTTCGTAAATGACCGAAAATAAGTTTAGGTGGATGCTCCAAAAGCACACAATTAATGGACATGATGTTGCACATAGCCATCTGAAAAAAGTTGCGATGAATCCGACCGGCTGTTTTTATAATATTTCAAAGAAATGGATATTACATAGTTTGGACGGGACCCTCCCCCACCGCCGCCACCATTGTACATCCTTTAATGTCAAAATTGACAAAATACCGACCTGTTGTTTTTACTTTTTTTTCATTTATTTTTCAACCGTCTGATTTTTTATCTAACGAACCATGATGAATTGTTAATAACCTTTTTATCCACCTCTACACCAAATCCGGTTCACCAAAGATTATCAAGATTCCAGTTCTGAAAACCTGTTGATTTATTAAAAATTTCTGAATGTAGTGAAGAAAATTACGGCCTGCGATTCAACGCACAAATGCAAGGATCGACTCTGATCACCAAAGCCAGCTAAACAAATTTATTATTATAGTGCCTTAATCACATTGTCCAGCTTCGTCCTAACCGTTTTCGCCAGATTTTTAAGCTCATCGTTTTCCACTGCCTGCATTGAGGCATAGGGGTCAATGGCAGCGACTTCAGATTTGCCATCTTCTTTGGACTGGACAATTACGTTGCAGGGAAGCATGGTTCCGATCTTGTCCTCTGAAAGAAGTGCTTTGTGAGCCAAGGGCGGATTGCATGCCCCCAATATAACATAATCCCGAAAATCAACATCAATTTTTTCTTTAAGGGTCTTGTTCACGTAAATTTCGCTTAATACTCCAAAGCCTTCATTTTTAAGGGCTTCTTTTACCAATTCGACTGCTTTGTCAAATTCTGCGTTAAGGATTTTGTCAATGTAATATTTCATGCTTCGTTGTTTTGAGTGTTTGTTGAATAGACAATTTTGGGGCGAAAATGTTTGGGGAGCGGGAAGGTTTGATGGTAGGATGAGGTGGGATAATAGGGTGGGAGAATGTGGGAATGAAGACCGTTGCTATTGAACCTGACAGCCCGGAAGAAGAGATTGAAATCCTTCACGAAACCTTCAATTTTCTCCTCAATAATTGCGCATTAATGGCCACTACCACCGTACTCAGACTCATAAGCAAGGCTCCAAGGGCGGGACTGATCACAATGCCTGCACTGATCAATACACCCGCAGCCAGGGGAATGGCTACCACATTATAGGCTGTGGCATAAATGAAATTCTGTATCATTTTTTTGTGGGTTTCACGTCCGAAAAGGATGAGGGCTACTATGTCGTGGGGATTACTGTTTACCAGTATAATGTCTGCTGTCTCTGCTGCCACATCAGTTCCTGACCCCACGGCAATCCCCACATCGGCGGTAGCAAGGGCAGGCGCATCGTTGATGCCGTCACCGGTCATGGCCACGAACTCTCCGTCTTCCTGGAATTTTTTGATCTTTTCATTTTTTTCATCCGGGAGGATCTCTGCATAATACCCATCAAGATTCAACTCTTCACTTACGGCTCTGGCAACCTTCTCATTGTCGCCGGTGATCATATAGACTTTCATGCCTTTCTTTTTGAGGGTTTTCACGGCCTCATACGATTCTTCCCTGATCTCATCGGAAAGTGCGATCATCCCGGCAAGCTTGTCATCAACCACAACAAAAACCCTTGTCTCTCTTTCATTTTCTTCAAGATCATCGGGTCTTTCAATATCATTTTTCCCGAGATAACCCGGGCTTACCACTTTTACTTTCTTGCCATTCACTTTGCCTTCAATTCCTTCGCCACTGATGGTGTCAAAATCTTTTGCCTCAGGAAGGTCTATTTTGTCTTCTTTCACTTTTTTCATGATGCCTTCAGCAAGCGGATGCTCTGAATTGGACTCCAGTGCCCCGGCAAGCTTGAGTATTTCCTTGTTATCATAAGAATCGTTGAGGGATTTAACGGTACTTACGCCGAAATTTCCTCTGGTAAGGGTTCCTGTTTTATCAAAGGCAAAAAGACTTATTTTTCGTGAATTCTCAAAGGCTGTCCGGTTACGGATAAGTAATCCGTGTTTTGCTGAAATTGCGGTGGATATAGCCACAACAAGTGGGACTGCCAGACCCAGGGCATGGGGGCAGGTAATTACCATTACGCTGGCCATCCGCTCCAGGGCAAAAACAAACTCCCTGCCCAGGATAAGCCATACAGCCAGTGTGCCAAAACCTACAGATAATGCAATAATGGTCAGCCAGAAAGCAATCCTGTCGGCCATGTGCTGAGTCTTTGACTTCTTGTTCTTTGCCTCCTTCACCATGTTGATCACTTTGCTCAGGTAGGCATTATCTCCTGCCTGCTGCACTTCAAGGGTTAGAGAGGAATTCCCGTTAACCGTTCCTCCAATAACCTTATCCTCCTCCCTTTTTTTTACAGGTTTGGATTCACCGGTAACCATGGACTCATCCACATTGCTTTCGCCATCAATGATCTTTCCGTCTACCGGGATCTTTTCACCCGGCTTGACACGTACCTTATCCCCTTCTTCCAGTTCATTCACCTTAACATCTTCCGTATCTCCGTTTTTTACCCGGTGAGCTTCGGTTGGCATCATTTCCACCAGCTTTTGCAGAGACCGGGAGGCGCCAACCACCGATTTCATTTCTATCCAGTGACCCAGCAACATGATATCGATAAGGGTGGCCAGCTCCCAGAAGAAGGTTTTGCCTTCAACGCCGAGTGTGGTTGCAGAGCTGTATCCCCATGCCACGGTTATGGCCACTGCTATCAGTGTCATCATTCCCGGCTGTTTCTTTTTCAGCTCGTCGATAAGTCCGGTAAGGAAGGGCCAGCCTCCATAGAAATACACAAAAGTGGAAAGCGCGAACAGGATATATTTGCTGTATTGAAATTCCAGCTCGTAGCCAAAGATATTCTGTATCATTGGGGATAGTACAAGGATGGGCAGCGTTACGACCAGTGATATCCAGAATCGTTTTCTGAAATCCTTGATCATATGTTCATGATGTGATGAATGGTCGTGATTACCATGATCATTGTGGTTATGGTTGGAATGATCATGATCGTTGTTGTGATTGTTTTCGTGTTTTTCGTGTGCCATGGTATTTAGGGAACAAATGGAAGGGGGAAGGGTTTATTGGTTGAAGGGTTCCCGCCTGCCATTGCACTGGCCTTCGCTTCGGCGGGCAGGTATGGGTTTAAGGGTTCCCGCCTGCCATTGCACTGGCCTTCGCTTCGGCGGGCAGGTAAGGGTTTAAGAGTTTAAGGGTTTAAATTTCTACCGTTTACTGCTTACCCATTACCTCAGAGGACACACTACTCATTGATGACTTAATTCGGAATTTTAAAATTATCGGAAAAGCTGCAAATAATCTGCCTCAGGATTTAAAAGTAAAATACCCGGATGTTCCATGAAGAAACATATATGCATTGAGGAATATTATTCCTCATGAATATTCTGGGATTGATTATGAGATGATATGGGCAATTTCCACCAAGAATTTAGCTGAAAATATTGATGAGATTCGCAGAATTATCAGAAAAGAAAAATGAATTGAAAATATTTAGATATTATTTAGACAATAAAAACTGACATTATCACTTCTCTATGGCTTTTCTTCATTAGGGTGGTCAAAAATTAAATATA
Source organism: uncultured Bacteroidaceae bacterium (assembly GCA_964595055.1). Lineage (GTDB taxonomy): Bacteria > Bacteroidota > Bacteroidia > Bacteroidales > CAYRTD01. The sequence continues at coordinate 6,790 of CAZQOV010000159.1, forward strand.
AAATGATAATTTTGCAGATGGTTTCACCATAGCTGAAGTTAGGATGGAGCAATGATCGCCTTCGCCGAAGCTACGGTGGGTAATACGGGGTGTGGCGCAGTTGGCAGCGCGCGTCGTTCGGGACGACGAGGTCGGAAGTTCGAGTCTTCTCACCCCGACGAAAGCAATGTGACATTGAGAGTGAGATTGGGGAAAAGGC
>CAZQOV010000160.1:0-6932 GCA_964595055.1 uncultured Bacteroidaceae bacterium
ATTAATTTCCAGGCATATGAGAACAGACCCTCGGGGTTTAAGACCCTCAGGGTTTTGAAACCCTGAGGGTCTTAAACCCCGAGGGTCTGTTTGCCAGGGCATAACCACATCACCTCACAAATTCTCCCTTCACCATCACTCTCTCAATTAAATCAGAACCATAAGCATAGGGTATAAATTCCATGGAGGGAATATTTTTGGTAATAATAAGACTGGCATTTTTGCCAGGTGTTATTGTCCCATACTGATCCTGAACCCCCATCGCATAGGCGGAATTGAGGGTTACAGCATTTACTATCTCCTCAGGAAACATGTGAAGTTTTATTAGCCCCATGGACATGATGAGCTGCATGTTTCCTGAAGGTGAAGATCCGGGATTGAAATCTGAAGCCAGGGCTAGCGGGAGTCCGCTCTCTATTATTTTTCTTGCCGGAGCCCAATCCAATTCCAGAAAAAAAGAAGCCCCTGGTAAAAGGGTTGGCATAGTTCCGGTATCCTTTAAAGCCTTTATCTCATCCTCTCCTGTATATTCAAGGTGATCGACAGAAAGGGCATTATATTTCACACCCAGTTGTATGCCACCGGAATAATCAAGCTCATTGGCATGGATTTTCGGTCTCATTCCATATTTCCTGCCTGCCGCTAAGATACGATCGGTATCCTCTACACTGAAGAAGCCTTTGTCACAAAACACATCGATAAAATCAGCAAGATCTTCAGCAGCAACTGCAGGAATCATTTCTTCTACCACCATGTCAACATATGCTTTCCTGTTTTCCCTGTATTCTGCGGGAAAAGAATGAGCACCCAAAAAACTTGATTTTATCTCAATGGGATAAGTCTCTTTTAAGCGCCGAATAACCCTGAGCATTTTCAGTTCATCGGCGGTGTTCAATCCATAACCGCTTTTTATTTCTACAGCGCCTGTTCCCATTTGCATAATCTCTTCCAATCTTAGCGATGATTGCCGAAACAGCTCATCCTCTGATGTTTGATGTAATAATTTTGCGGAATTGAGGATGCCTCCACCTCTTTTGGCAATTTCTTCGTAAGATAAGCCTTTTACTTTATCAATGTATTCCTTTTCCCTGCTCCCGGCAAAAACCAGATGGGTATGTGGGTCACAAAAAGCAGGCATAACAATTCTGCCAGTACAATCAATTATCTCATCCGCAGAAGCCTTCAAGTCTTCATTCAACGATTTCATGAAACCAAACTCACTTATACTCTCATTTTCGATAAGCAGAAAGGCATTCCCGATAGCCGGCAGATTTTTCATATCTTTTCCGCTTCGGAAAGAGGGTGGTTCCGGATCGGCCTGAAGTAACTGTTGAATATGAACCAGTAATGTGCGCATAAACAATGATTTTAAATTACCTACTAAGATAAGGGGCTTTTAACAGATAAAAAATACTACAAAACACAGGTTTGGACTTACCTGAGCAAATAGGCCACTATAACGCCAAGATAATTACCCACCGCATAGCCAATGATGCCCAGTATGAGGCCAGGCAGAACAATATGGCGGTTTTTAATGGCCCCGGCAATCACAGGTACAAATGGAGGTGACATGGATAAAGCCACTGAAGTAATAATGAAATGGTCAGCATCGATCCTGAAAATCCAGAAAAAAATCGCATGCAAGAGCAAGGAACCTACAACAGCCAGTAAGATAAAAAGTAAAATTGAAAGTAAAACAATGGAATGGCCGTTCCCGATCATTTCCCGCAGGTCGGCCATAGAGGCCACTACAACACTGAAAACCAGTATAAAATACATACCTGCAGGAAAAGTCTTTTTTATCTTATTAATTTTTGGCACCAGCGAAGCTGCTATTCCCAGAGTAGTAATGGTGAGAATGGCAACTACAGCCTGATAATTGCTTGAAAAGAGAAAACTCAGTCCACCTCCGATGGCGAAAATTATTATCGTAAACCCGAAAGCTTTTAATAAAGGAAAAAATATTTCTTTACTGAAAATACCTTCATAAGATTCAAATTCAGCAACGCTGTTATTGTTTTTCAATCTTTCTTCTTCGTCATCAATATGTTTATAGGGTCTCAAAAAACTCAAAAAGAAACGATGCCCCACTGAAATCAGGAATAAAAGCAAAAGAGCACCGATTACAAGATCACTGGTATGCGTAAGAATATAAATTTCTTCTTTCACAATGAGCATTTCAGCGATAGCTGCCAGATTGGGGGTGCCTCCGGAATAAACACCCACCAGCATGCCAGAAATTTTCCAGGCATCCGGAATTATTTCCTTGAAGATCATATGTCCGATTATGATCATAATAAAGACAGACAACAGCCCCAATAAAAAAGACAAAAAGGTAGTCCTTGCCATCTTAACCCATTTTCTGATATTTTCAGAAAATAACAACAACGGAATGGCCAGGGGTATGGTAATGGATGTGATGATATCCTGCAGCCCATAAACATCTTCGGGCAAGATATTCATGTTACCTAAGATCAGGCCTGCCACATAACAAATTACGATAGATCCGATCTTCCTGATCAAACTGCTTTTGGCACCAAGATATATCACGAAGGCAGGAAATAAGAAGTAGAAGAGAACCAGAAGAATTTTTGTAAGCATAGGGCTGTTATTCGTTTAATCGGAACGAATATAACAAAAAATTTATAGGAGAGAATTAGGGTTGATGGGTTTATAAGTTTAAGGTTGATGGTTGAAAGAAGCTGAAAGCTTTCAGCTTCTCATATAATTTGTTCCTTAATTGTATTTAATCTAAATTTGCGCACTGAATTTAAATGAAATCCACCATGACTTATAATCTTTTAAAAGGAAAGAAAGGTATCATATTCGGTGCCCTCAATGATAAATCGATCGCCTGGAAAGTTGCTGAAAAAGCCTTTGAAGAAGGTGCCGAGTTTACTCTTTCGAATACCCCTGTGGGTCTCCGTTTAGGAACTTTGGAGGAACTTGCCGACAAAACAAATTCAACTGTTATTCCTGCAGATGCTACAAGCATTGAAGATATTGAAAATGTTTTCAAAACTTCAATTGAAAGATTCAATGGAAAAGTTGATTTCGTCCTGCATTCTATTGGCATGTCGCCCAACGTAAGAAAAGGTTTGAAATACGATGAACTGGATTACCGGAATTTTCAGAAGACACTGGACATTTCAGCCCTTTCTTTTCATAAGATGCTCCAGGTGGCGAGAAAACTTGACGCTATTAACGATTGGGGATCTGTTGTGGCTTTAAGTTACGTAGCAGCACAGAGGACACTTTATGGATATAATGATATGGCTGACGCCAAAGCATTACTCGAGTCCATTGCAAGGAGTTTCGGTTACATATACGGACGAGACAAAAAGATCCGTGTTAATACAATATCACAATCTCCCACCCGCACAACAGCGGGTAGTGGTGTAAGCGGAATTGATACCCTGATAGATTTTACTGAGAGAATGTCCCCGCTTGGAAATGCAGATGCAGAAGACTGCGCAAATTTCTGCATTACACTTTTCTCCGATCTTACACGGAAAGTTACCATGCAGAACCTGTTCCATGACGGAGGATTTTCAAGCATGGGTATGAGCCAGAAAGCAATTGAGCAGTATAATAAAAGTTTTGAGGAATGTCCGTAGAGGAAGTCACATTCCCAGCAATTCCCTGGCATTCTCCACTGCAGCCGTTGAAGTCTTTTCTCCGCTCAGCATTTTAGCAATTTCTGAGAGCCTTTCTTCTGAGCCTAATTTACGAAGACGGGTTTCTGTATGGGTATTATGATCGGCTTTGTAAACCTGGTAATGTTGATGTCCCCTGGCAGCAACCTGCGGCAGATGGGTGATGGCAAAGACCTGGCGGTCTCCGGACATTTCTTTCAGCATAAGGGAAACACGGTGGGCAATTTCGCCTGAAACACCGGCATCCACCTCATCAAAAATTATGGTAGGAAGACCCAACGAATTAGAAATTACGTATTTTAAACTGAGCATCAGGCGTGACAATTCTCCTCCGGAGGCAACTCTTGAAATATCCTGTAACTCAGATTTTTTATTAGCAGTGAACAGATAGCCGATACGGTCATAACCGTGCTCCCCGGGTTCTTCCTGAGGTTCATTTTGAATTTTAAAGACAGCATTAGGAATACCCAGTTGCTTTAATAATTCAGTTATCCTGGCCTCCAGGTTATCTTTCGCACGAGACCGGGTTTCTGACAAAGTTTTCCCTAATTCATGCAATTTTTTCAGACTTTGTTCTCTTTCCTTTTCTAACTCTTCAATGTGGAATTCATAAGAACTCAACTCATTTATCTTTTCATCAAGCTGCCTTTGAAAGTCAATTAATTCATTTTCACTTTCCAGCCCGTGTTTTTGCATCAAATTGAACAGCAACCCGATCCTCTCCTCCAAAAATTCCTGCCTGGAGGGATCATGTTCCACTTTCTCTCCCGCATATTCGGCCTCGGTCGCAATATCTTTTAATTCAATAAGACAAGTCTTTATTCTTTCTCCTAAATCCCCGGATATTTTATGAAATGAAGCTACCTTTTTCAAATCCGATTCCATCTTTTTCAGTTTTTGATTTATTCCTGTTTCCTCTTCCTCCAGCGACATCGCAGTAAACCCGAGAGCTTCTTTTATCTCTTCGGCATGCTGCAAAACTTCCAGTTCTTTCTCCAATTCCTCCATTTCTCCTTCCACCAGTTGTGCTTTTTCTAGCTCCTCAAACTGGAAGTTCAGAAAATCAAGTTCTTTCCGGTTTTCTACCTTATTTTCCAAAAGTTCCTGATATTCATGATCCAATTTGCGAAAATCAAGAAATTCCTCCCTGTATTTGCGATAGAGGGAATCATTTTTAGCGAAGGCATCCAGTACCTGAAGCTGGTATTGATTATTACTGAGATGGAGATTTTCATGCTGGGAATGAATATCAACCAATAGTTCACCTATCTGTTTCAGCAATACCAGATTAACAGGCGTATCATTGGCAAAAGCCCTGGATTTTCCTCCAGGGGAAATTTCACGACGGAGAATAAAAGGTTCGGTATCTTCAATCTCATTTTCAGCGAGCAATTCTTTTAAAGATTTTATATCGGTAAAGGTGCCTTCTACTATGCATTTTGAATTTTTATCCTGTAATACGGAAAGATCTGCCCTTTGTCCAAGAATCAGAGAGAGAGCTCCAAGCAGAATTGATTTTCCTGCCCCGGTCTCACCGGTTATGGTGGTAAGCCCTGGGTTAAAATCAATTTCCAACTCCTTGATTATGGCATAATTACGAACAAAGAGAGAACTGAGCATGGATTTAGTTTTGATTTTCTATAATGGCTTTATATTTATTCGAATTGGCCTGATCAATCTCATTTAATATTTCATAAACCCGGTTTTTTTCTTCCGGAAAGGATTCCGAAAAAACACTCACTATTTCATCCGATTTAGCATCAAATATAAGGTGAAGCGGCTGCAGAAAGGGATCAGGCTTTTCCCGGTAAACATGCTGTAAAAGCTCCAGACTGTTGGCTATTTCAGTACGACCTTCATCCACTTTCTCATCCATAACATCCAGGCCCCGCCGATGATAAAGATAAATAAACTGTCGCGCGGGCGCGTAATCCGGATCGATAAAATCCTTAACTAGCCAGTATCGATTTCTATGGCTCGAATTATCAATAGGTTTCCAGCCTTTTTCCTGTGCATTTTGAGCATTATCAACAATCTTCTCGACTACCTCCCAGAGAGGTTCTCCGCCTTCCGGTGCAAAAGAATCATAATCGAGGGCCAGAATGGTATAAGCATAAAAAGCCAAAATGGAAGTCAAATTAGAAATATGCGAATTGAGGTCAAATTCAAGCGGCTCGAATTCAATATACCGGAACTGAATATCATTATCCAGGTAATTCAACATCACCGTATTATAATTTGTGTTAAAAACCGGTCTTCTAGACTGAACCTGAAGTGTTCCCCGGAACTCATCGGCAGAAAGCTGTTCTGTAATATTAAACAGCATGTTACATTCAATTCTTTCTTCAGGGGCAAAAACATGATTTGTCCATACCCTGTTATTCATAAACTCATATAGTTCACTTTGCAGGGTTTCAAAAACCTGTTTATTGGTCCCCTGAATCTGTTGGGTAACGATTTGTATATTGCATTTCAGTTCCTGAGCATGCAAAACGGCAGGGAACAAAAGTAAAATCCAAAATAATTTAGAAAACTTAGTCATAATCTTTAAGGCTAATGATTTTTTTTATAATGTCTTCAGCTACCTCTTTCTTGGATTTTAACTCAAATTTATCAATATTATTGCTTTTATCAATAAGGGTAATTTTATTGGTAGGGGTTTGAAATCCTGCGCCCTTGTCGCGTAAAGAATTAAGTACGATGAAATCAAAATTCTTCTTTTTTAATTTTAAACGTGCATTTTCCTCTTCATCATGGGTTTCCAGTGCAAAGCCTATTAACAGTTGATCCTTTCTTTTAATTTTCCCTAAAGACGCAGCAATATCCTGGGTGGGCATCAGTTTAAGAAGAAAAGCTTCTTTCTTTCTCTTTATCTTGGTTTCAATTTTTACTTCCGGGGTATAATCGGCAACTGCAGCACTAAGGATGGTAATTGAAACCTGAGGAAAATACTCATGGCATTTATCAAACATTTCCCCTGCACGATTAACGGAAACCAGGTGAATATTCGGATGCTTAGCAGAAAGAGAAACCGGACCACTTATCAATATCACATTTGCGCCAAGCTCTGCGCATGTTTCAGCAATTGCATATCCCATTTTGCCCGATGAGTAATTTCCAATAAACCGAACGGCATCAATGGGCTCAAAGGTAGGTCCAGCCGTAATTAATATGGTTTCAGAAATTAATTTTTTTTTTCTCCCAGCAGGGATTCAACAATTTTGAGAATATCTTCTGGTTCTTTCATTCTACCCTTCCCGCTCAGGCCACTTGCCA
>CAZQOV010000161.1:0-6851 GCA_964595055.1 uncultured Bacteroidaceae bacterium
TTCAATTTTGAAATTTACTTTTGCTTTTAGTGCATGAAAAATCCTTAACACATTACTAATTGTCATGTTTCTTGCGTTCCGTTCTAGCTTTGAGATTTCAGATTTTTTTACACCAATTAAATTTCCAAGTTGTTCTTGGGTTAAATTACGCTCTTTGCGAGTTTGTTTGATCATTTCTCCTAAAATATCAAGTTTTAGTTCAAACTCATATTGATCTCTGTCTTCAGTTCCGACTTCGCCGATATATTTATCTTTAAGTTTATCAAAACTGTGAAACTTCATTTCTTTATTGTCCATATCAGGTTGTTTTAAAGTAAAATTCCATTATCCGTCTTGCCTTTTTAATCTCAGATTCAGGTGTTTTCTGAGTCTTTTTAATAAATCCATGAGTTGCAATAACAAGCGTTTCTGATTTATCTCGTTTATCCCAGAAAGATAACAACCTATATTGTGTCTTTCTGTATTTTGTTCTAAACTCCCATATGTCAGAATCAAGCTTTTTAAATAATTCTGGGTCTTGCGTCAGCTTTGCTTTATCAACATTATATATAATTTTCTTGCGCGCCTTATCATTCAAAGTATCCAGAAATTTTTCAATCTCGTCTGAATAAATAATTTTGAAATATTCCATTATGATCTAAAAATCTAAAGCAAAGATAGCTGATGTTTCCATAAATAGCAACATTATTGTTGGGATAATTCTTTGGTTTAGATTGTTATGGGAATGATATTAACGATATTTAGCAACTCATTAATATCATCTTCGCTAATTATCAATACGGGACGGGATTTCCCTTGTTCAGAACCGATTACAGGATCAAGATTAGCTCTCCAGATGCTCCATTTTTTAAATTTCATAATAATTCGTTATCAGAATTACTAAAATCAGAATTGACTTCGTTAATATCTGAAAGAAATAATGGGTCCTGGGAAGCGTTTCTAAGTAGTTTTATCTTTTCCTGCCTGGAATCATCAACATCCTCTATAATTACCTTAACCCGTTTTTTGGATCTAAACCTGTCGGGTAATTTGATAATTAACCGGTTATCTTTTTGAATTTCATATGTTTTTTCAAATGTCATATTGGCTTTTCTGTAAAATTACAAAATTTTTCGTTGTGGTGGTTTTTTAGCACTTACCCCAAACGGCTGTATAAACTCACTAATATTTAATATTAAATAAACTCCATTAAATATAATTAACTAAAAATAATATCCTTTCACTAAATAAATCTATAAAAAAAATCAACCAACCTCCTCCATTTCTGCCGTTTATGATTAAAAAATTTTAAACAGGATTTAAAATGCTACCCGTTGAGACCGGAATGAATAGATATGATTGGATTGATTAAGCACGGGAAAGGATGTTTTTCAAATGGGGTTTATGGCTTTCCGCCTCTTGAGGTAATTTCTTCGAATCCGGCACAGACTTTCGGCGGAATAGCATGGCGTCATTACCCAGGGGAGCGAGGGAAAGAAAAACAGGGCGGTAAAATGGATAATCCGGACCATACTGACCCCCCCAAATCCGGATCAAAAATCAGAAAAATATACCTTTTTTTTAGTGTATTTTTTTCCTGACATTCCGGCATATATTGACCCCCCTTCAAATAGAAAAAAAAGGAATTTTTATTTTTTGGCCGCCACCGCTTCGGAACGTTTCGGAGCAAGATTAATTGGACAACCGCTTAATTATTTCAACATAATTTCCCTGATGACTTTTTTATAATTCATCCTTATTCCCTGTAAAATGAATCTCCGTTTTTTATAAACCTAATCCCCCTTTGCTTGGTTAACTTTAAAGAAGCCAACCATTGGCAATAAAACTTTTTATAATAGACCCTTCAGAATATTTTATTATGAATCAAAATGACCAAACATCAGCAAACAACACAGGTAAAAGCGGAATTGTACTCGTATCGGATATTTATCCGGATAATATAATTGTTCTTCCCCTGGAAACCCGGCCTGTTTTTCCGGGACTTACACTCCCGATGAATTTCATTGACAAAACCATTGTGAAGTATGTGAATTATGCCGTTGAAAAAAACAATGGGTTCCTTGGTGTTTCCCTTATTGAAGAAGAAAATGAAGAGGATAACCTGGATTCTAAACTTTTTAAAACCGGGACCCTGATCAAAGTGCTGAAGATTGCTGAACAATCTGAGAACAACATAAACTTTTTTGCACAGGCCTTAACGCGTTTTCATTATGTAAAAACGGTAAAGCGCAATGATATACCCCACTGGCAGGTAAAATATGAATACGAAGAAAAAGAGGAGGTATCTGAAGAACTAAAAGCCTATACCCTTACCATTATTAACAATGTAAAAGAGTTGATCAAGCTAAATCCGATGTTCCAGGAGCAGATGAAAATAGCGGTATCCCAAATCGGATTGGATAAGCCGGGCTTATTAATGGACCTGGTAGCTTCCTTTTTGACCGCTGACGGAAAAAAACTTCAGAAAGTTCTTGAAGCAACAGATGTGTTTGAAAGAAGCGAGCACTTACTTCTTCTTTTGAAAGAAGAGATCGATTTGAGTAAACTGCAAAAGGATATCCAAAAGCAAATTGAAGATAAAATATCAAAACAGCAACGTGAATTTTTTCTGCGTGAACAACTGAAAGTAATAAAGAAGGAACTGGGACTGGAAAAGGATGACAAAACCAGTGAGATTGAGATGATCGAAAATAAAATCAAGAAGCTGAGCTTAAGCAGGGAGGCGCAAAAAGTGATCGATGAAGAGCTGAACAGACTTAAAACCATCGAAAGTGCTTCTGCAGAATTTCAGGTGGTCCGGACCTACCTCAACTGGCTTACCGATTTGCCCTGGGGAGTTCATTCAGAAGATAATCATGATCTTTCCAAAGCCAGAAAAATACTGGACGATCAGCATTACGGTCTAAATGACGTAAAACAGCGTATCCTTGAATTCATAAGCACCATTGCCAAAAGAGGAAAGGTATCGGGATCCATTATTTGTCTCGTAGGCCCTCCCGGGGTGGGAAAAACTTCCATAGGACATTCCATTGCTGATGCTCTTGGCAGAAAGTTCTACCGGTTTTCCATAGGTGGAATGCGCGATGAGGCCGAAATTAAAGGCCACAGGAGAACATACATCGGCGCCATGCCCGGCAAGCTCATGCAAAGTTTAAAAAGAACGGAGGTAGCCAATCCCGTCATAATGCTTGATGAAATTGACAAAATCGGCGCCAGCTTTCAGGGAGATCCGGCCTCAGCATTGCTGGAAGTGCTGGATCCCGAACAAAACCGCGATTTTCTTGACCACTACATTGATGTGCGTTTTGACCTTTCCAATGTCCTTTTTATCACAACAGCAAACCAACTGGATACCATACCCAGGCCGCTGCTGGACCGGATGGAAATAATAAAACTTTCGGGATATATCCTCGAGGAAAAAATGCAGATAGCCAAACGCTTTCTCATTCCAAAGCAGCGGAATGAGCATGGGCTTAAATCAACTGAAGTAAATATAACCGATCCTGCCCTTAGCAATATCATTGACGGTTACGCCCGCGAAGCCGGTGTAAGAAGCCTGGAAAACCAGATTAAAAAGATAATGAGGAAAGCTACCCTTTTACAGACTGAAGAAGGCCGGAAAAAAGTAAATGTGAGCCAGCGTAATCTCAGGGAATTCCTGGGTCAGCCCATATTTACCACAGAGGAATTGTATAAAAAGTCCATTCCGGGTGTAGTTCTGGGCCTTGCCTGGACAGCCCTGGGAGGAACAACGCTATATATTGAAGCGACTGCGGTTAATTCCAAAGGCAGCGGGATCAAACAAACCGGACAATTGGGAAAAGTAATGCAGGAATCGGTCGATATAGCCTACTCCTTTGTCAGGCATTTAATATCCAATGGAAAAGATAACAAGAATTATTTCCATAATAATTTTGTACATCTTCATGTGCCAGCCGGAGCAACTCCAAAAGACGGTCCTTCCGCAGGCATTACCATGGCATTGGCATTGTATTCACTTGCCATTAACAAGGGAGCCAAAAGGGGTATTGCCATGACGGGAGAACTTACCCTCACAGGAAAGGTATTGCCAATCGGGGGAGTGAGAGAAAAAACCATTGCTGCAAGAAGAGTCAGGGTCTATGAACTTATCTTTCCCTCGGAAAACAAAAAAGATTTTGAAGAATTGCCCGATTATTTGAGAGAAGGGATCAATGCTCATTTTGTGGAGTATTTTGATGAAGTGCTGGAGATTGCCTACAACCAGGCCTGACTTTTAAAAATTTCACAGGCCAACGCCTTTTTTACAGCTATGCCTTTCACAGGTCAGGCTTGCTTTTATACGATTTTAATATCAGACAAACCCCCCGGAAAAAATTCACAGTAAGCTTTCAGCTTAAAACAAATAAAAAAAAACCTATTCCTTATTTGTCCAGGAAATGGAAAGATAAAAAATGTTAACAAATCGATACTGAATTTGTTTATATCAGATTAATGTGCAGTTAGTCTTCGATCAAATAAATATCAATCAAAGTTGTTAACTAGGTTGTTTTAATTATTGATCAAATGGAAGGGTGGATAAAGAGGCTGGGAATTTAGGATTGTTCCGGCAATCGTTGTACCCCCGGCAGCTTTCTGCCTTCATTGCAGCTTCTCCGTAATTCTTTAGCTCTGCATGATGAAAGTTTATGACCTTATCGTGATGGTGGGCAGCCCGGCCGGACTTCTGGCTGCCGGCAGAACTGCCGAAAAAGGGGCAAAAGTACTTTTGCCGGAAGCATTTTCACTTTAATAAAGGCTTCAGAGGAGGAATTAAACTTGTTATTTGAACTGATTATAAATGAAAGCTTTTACGGATGGTTTAACAGTAAGATGACTAATTTTTTGAATATATTTCAGGTTTATATTTTTCGTTTGAACAGAGCAGTTATACTGCAGAAGAGGAAATAAATGTAACAGAAAAACAGGAACCTTTTTAAACCCAATCTTTATTTTTTTTATTCGAATATTAATTAAAATCAGTCATACATGAAAAAGAAAAAAAGAACAGATGCATCGGTATGGGATACCAATGTAAAGAGCAAGCCCCCGATGGGAGATACAAGTCCGAAACACGGGGCCGGTGGTGGCACTTCAAACCGGGAATGGTGGCCGAATAAACTGAACCTGGATATCCTGCGTCAGCATTCTTCACTTTCCGACCCTATGGAAAAAGATTTTAACTATGCGGAGGAGTTCAAGAAACTTGATCTGGATGCCGTAAAAAAAGACATTTTCGAACTGATGACTACTTCGCAGGACTGGTGGCCCGCAGATTATGGTCACTATGGCCCGTTTTTCATCCGGATGGCCTGGCACAGTGCAGGCACCTACCGTGTATCTGATGGCCGTGGAGGTGGAGGCTCCGGATCCCAGCGTTTTGAACCCCTTAACAGCTGGCCCGATAATGCGAATCTTGATAAAGCAAGATTACTGCTCTGGCCGGTTAAAAAGAAATACGGGAAGAAAATTTCCTGGGCTGACCTGATGATTCTTGCCGGAAACTGTGCCCTCGAGTCGATGGGCTTCAAGCTCTTTGGCTTTGCTGGTGGCCGCGAGGATGTCTGGGAATCGGAGAAAGATATTTACTGGGGATCGGAAGGCAAGTGGCTGGATGACCGGCGGTACTCCGGCGACCGCGACCTCGAGAATCCTCTTGCTGCAGTACAAATGGGCTTGATCTATGTCAATCCTGAAGGACCCAATGGAAAACCTGATCCGGTTGCAGCGGCAACCGATATTCGTGAGACTTTTGCCCGCATGGCAATGAATGATGAAGAAACTGTGGCACTCATTGCCGGAGGACATACTTTTGGTAAATGCCATGGAGCGGCCGATCCGGGCAAATATGTAGGTCCGGAACCCGCAGCAGCAAGCATCACTGAACAGGGCCTGGGCTGGAAAAATACACACGGCACCGGTCATGGGGTACATACCATCACCAGTGGCATTGAAGGAGCATGGACCAAAACGCCCACACAATGGAGCAATAATTATTTCGAGAACCTGTTCGAATACGACTGGGAACTCACCAAGAGCCCTGCCGGAGCATACCAGTGGAAACCCAAAGGCGATGCAGGCACCGGAACAGTGCCCGATGCACATGATCCCAATAAGAAACATGCTCCTATGATGCTTACCACCGATCTGTCTCTTCGGATGGATCCGGATTATGAGCGCATCTCAAGACGCTTCTACGAAAATCCTGATGAATTTGCTGATGCATTTGCCCGGGCATGGTTCAAACTTACCCATAGAGACATGGGACCGAAATCTCTTTTTCTCGGACCTGAAGTACCCGAAGAAGAATTGATCTGGATGGATCCTATTCCTGAAGTTGACCATGAATTGATCGATGATAAAGATATATCTGAACTCAAAAGGAAAATTCTTGGTTCGGGTCTTTCTGTTTCGGAGTTGGTATCCACTGCCTGGGCCTCGGCATCAACATTCCGTATTTCGGATAAGAGAGGAGGAGCAAACGGAGCACGCATTCGCCTGGAACCACAAAAAGATTGGGAAGTCAACAATCCGAAACAGCTTGCAAAGGTGCTTGAGACCCTTGAAGGCATTCAAAAAGAGTTCAATGATGCTCAGACAGCAAATAAGAAAGTGTCAATGGCCGACCTGATCGTTCTTGGAGGAGTTGCAGGAATAGAGAAAGCAGCAAAGAATGCCGGCCATGATATTACTGTTCCATTTGTTCCCGGGCGTAACGATGCATCGCAGGATAAAACAGATGTGGTATCTTTCGCCGCTCTTGAACCCTTCGCCGATGGATTTCGTAATTATGTAAATGTAAGGTACAGAGTCTCTACGGAAGAGATGTTGAT
>CAZQOV010000162.1:0-6847 GCA_964595055.1 uncultured Bacteroidaceae bacterium
ATGAAATGGAAAATGGGTTCGGCAACGCTCCAAAAAAGTATGCCAATGCCCATTCCTGCGCTGAAAAGCATTGCAAACCATGCGGTTAAGGAAAACTCTGGACGAGCCCGGGGACCTCCTAAACGGATCCTTCCATATTTGCTGAAGGCAATGAATAAAACAAATACAAGAAAGATATTTACAGCCAAAATAAAAAACCATCCAAAATAATCGGAAATACCATTTTGAATGTTGCTGAAAACATTCTCCATGGGTTTTCCAATAATTAGCGTAATTGCGATGAAAAAAGCGATGATTCCGGCTGCGGGCCAAAAAACCGGGGGGTAGATGTCAAAATATTTCTTTTTATTATTCACGTTTATTGATTTTTAAAGGATTGTATCAGATACACTTGAAAGTAAAAATGAATAAAAATCCCTTTTCAAAATGAATCTATGAATCTACTTCGAAAAATAGGTATTCTGACACTATCTCTTTACTACTCTCCGCCCTGCATATAGCAAAGGAGATTATGGATTAGCAACTTCCTAAAATTCCTCCATAGATCCTGCCCCCTTTATGATCCGGTGGATTCAGGACTTATTATGCATTTTGGAGTAAACTCATCTCTTGAAGATTACAAATGAAGGCTCAAATTGTTTGATTTCTTTCCGAATTATACCGATCATATAAAACCAGAGGATTATGGAAAGTGATTTATCCCCTCATATGTGCGCTGTCAACAAATACCTGTGTTATCGTTTTTGAAGGACCTGCAGATTCGAAAAACGCTATTGACGGCTGGAGGCCAGGAATGAACATATGTTTATGCAGATGAATATTGGATCGGTCAGCAAGTAATATGGAATAAGCCAAAATATTTTCCCTCCATCCTGTTCCATTTTTCAATGGCTGCAGGAGTAGGATAAAGCCAGGTTTTACAATTTCTGGTTTTCAGGAATTTTTCTGCTTCCTCCGATAATTTAGCAATTCCGTACTGTCCTGTCCCCATAATGAGGCCGTCTGCCTCTTCCTCGAAGATGTGTTTGATTTCCTCTTCAGAAATTGTGTGCGAAGTACCGTAAATGGCCTTCGACAATTTTTTCTTTCTTTTACTTATTTCTCCATCTGATGAGATGTAAATATCATGCGTGTATTTTTTATTTTCCACCGTGATGGAACCAAATTTGGTTTTGCAGATAATGGGTTTCATAATTAAAGGCGTTAAGAGATTTTACTTTCCAGGAAAAGCTGATGCTTCTCTTTTTTTCATTTATCAGATAATGAACTCACCTTATGTAATCCCGGGATTTCGCTTTAGAACAGGTGCCAGTTGCATTTACGAGTGCAGTCCGGGACTATCCGAAACTTAAGTTTTTTTCTGCCAGGGCCAGTATTGAACGGGTTTCTACTTTATATGGACAGGCCTTTTCGCAGTAACCTGGGCAATCTCCGCACACTTCAGAAGGTCTTTTGCCGGGTAGAGCTGCATATTTTTCCATGGCATCCTTTTGTCGGCCTTTTACGGAATAATAATAATTATAACGCATAATGTAATTCACTGGAAGATGATGAGGACATGCTGCTTCACAATCATTACATCCTATTCTGCAATTAAGGTGGCCGTAGGCTTTTTTGTACTCCTCGAGAAGGCCGGAATTTTCCAGGGTAAGTGATGAGCCTGACATTGGAAGCATGGTTTCAATATCCTTAAAACTATTGAATGCCCACAAAACTGTATGTGCATTCTCATTCTCCAGTACAAATTTCATGGCAGCATCCATCAATTCTTTCTCGGTCTGAACATTGTATTTTGCAAAGAAGATTTTTGCTTCTTCAGCCATGATTTTAAATTTTTCATAAAACTGCAGGGTATATTTATTGGGTTCTTTTCCTTCTGCTTTGGTTTTGTTGATGCGTTCGTCCATCATCATGTACAATTGTACCGGATTGGATTTGATGATCTGGGTCCCCATATTTTTCTGTGCGCAGGCATTAATGACCTTTTCTGCTTTATCTCGGTTAAAGAAATTATAGGCTAGCTGAATGACATCAAAACGCCCGTCGTTAACAGCGGTAAGCAATATTTTTTCAAGACTTTCTTCCGGATTAACCAGATGATTATTTCCATGACATGAAACTCCTACAGAGCGTACCTTACCTTCTTTTTTCAGTTGTTTCATTCCGGCATGAAATTCTTTGTCCTTTATGATCTTTGAGTTTTCTGCACTGTGAATCATCATGCAGTCTACATAGTCAGTTTGGAGACGCTCGAGTGAGGCATTTGCACGTTCAATCACATCTTCTTTTGACTTAAATTCTTTTTCTTCGTAGAGTTTTGAATTGATAAAGATTTCACTTCGGTCATAATCTTTAATTACTTTGGCAATCATTCTTTCATTGTTGCCATTGTCGTATTGTTCTCCTGTATCAATCACATTTACTCCTGTATCAAGGAGTGCTTTTAATACGGCTTCGCTGGAAGGTGCTCCGCTTCCAAAATCGGAAACTTTGAAACCTGTTTTTCCGAGGGTTCTGTACCTTTTGATTTGAAGTTCTTCTTTATTTTCCGGATTAATGAATGGTTTTCCGGTAAGTGCACTTGCGCCGAGCATTCCGAAGGCAGAGTTTTTAAGAAAAGCCCTGCGGTCTGTTTTTTTAGAAGTCATAAGGATTTTGGTTTTGGGTTTGTTCCTTGTAATATTACAAAAGAAATCCCTTTTTCCCACAATACCTATAAGGAAAATTGATGCTAGAGAGCAGATATGTCTGCTGAGCTGATAATTTTAACCCCCTTGTTTAGATGCTCTTTTTTCTGTTCAATGTATTTCTCATCATTAATGGCACGGGTCGCATCATCAATGAGGTAAGTTTCAAAACCTTCTCTTACAGCATCTTTCGTCGAGAAATATACACAAACATCAGCAGCCAGGCCTGCAATGAATAGCCTTTTCACTTTCCTTGCACGCAGATAACCGGCCAGACCGGTGTCTTTTTTATAATTAAGATCGTAAAAACCACTGTAGCTGTCGATCTCAGGATCCATGCCTTTTCTGAAAATGGCCTCGATTGGCTTTTCATCCAGTTCAGAAGATATCTGGGCTCCCTTTGTACCCTGAACACAGTGATACGGCCACATTATTTGCTCCATGCCATTTATTTCAATGGTATCGAAAGGCTTTGCATCTTTATTGTTACTGGCAAAGCTGATATGATTTGCAGGATGCCAGTCCTGTGTTGCCAGAACCAGATCAAATTTAGGACTTATACTATTGATCACCGGAATGATAACATCTCCATTTTCCACTTCAAGAGATCCTCCCGGCAGAAAATCGTTTTGTAAATCAATAATGAGTAATGCTTTCATAATTTTGATTTAAAGGTTTGCCTCAGGTTATCACGTAAATTCATTAATTCCGGACTTATTCCTACTTTGTAAACATGTGGATTATCAAATCGTTTATATTCATCCGATAGTTTTGATAAACGATGAGCTGAAAAATCAGCAATTTCATTAACACTTTTCCTGTTAATCCTGATTTTGCCATGATCCATGACTTTGTGATGAAGATTTTCTTTCCTGAATTCTGAGATATCCATGTTTTTGGATTTATCGAGTGGATGATACATCATTGTAGCATCTTCATTTTGCAGGCATATGAGGTCCCCTCCATAAAAATTATCATTGCCATCCAGCAAACGGTAAAGATCTTTTTTTCCGGGAAGTGTCATTTTTGCCAGGTTTTCAGATAGTTTCATCCTTGGCTTATCATTGGATTCCGAAAGCTTGTAGACTCCATCAAGGGCTCCATCTGGCTCACCCGTGATCAATTTTGTTCCTACTCCGAAGAAATCAATAGGAGCATTCTGATCGATGAGGCTTTTTATTACCCGTTCATCCAGCTGGTTGGAAGCAACAATCTTCACTTCTTTATAACCTGCATCATCCAGCATTTTTCTCGCCTCTTTTGCCTGATAAGCAAGATCGCCGCTATCCAGTCTGATGGCTGTTAACGCATGTCCTTTATCTTTTAATTCACCTGCTACTTTTATGGCATTCGGAACCCCCGATTTCAAAGTGTCATAAGTATCGACCAGGAGAATACACTTGTCGGGATGCGCTTTCGCATATTTTCTGAAGGCTGCTAATTCATCATCCTGATTCTGGATAAATGAATGAGCCATAGTTCCTGAGATGTTTAATTCGTAATCAATGCCGGCTTTAACATTACTGGTTGAATCAAATCCCCCAATTATTGCCGCAAATGAGGCGTGATAGGCCCCCAGGCCCTGAGCTCGTCTTAACCCGAAATCCGATAGTTTTCTGTTTCCGGCTACCCTGGAAATACGGGAGGCTTTGGTGGCAATTAAGGAATGAAAATTTAAAAAATTCAGCAGGAGTGTTTCAAGCAACTGGGCCTCAATAATATTCGCTTCAACACGAAGGACAGGAGTGTTTGGAAATACCACATCGCCTTCACGGACGGATAATAGGGTTCCGTTAAAGGAAAAAGTTTCCAGATAGCTCAAATATTCATCATTTAGGCCTTGTTTTCCAAGATATTCTATTTCGTTGGAGGTAAAAGAAAAATCCTCGAGAACATCAAGCAGGTTTTGCAGGCCGGAAAAAATAACATAACCCCCACCAAATGGGATTTTTCTGAAATAATAATCAAAACAGGCACTTGTATCCCGGTCACCGGTCATGTAATAAGCCTGTCCCATAGTTACCTGATAATAATCGGTAAAACCGGCACCTATATTTAACGATTTCATAGAGCTCGCTTTCTTGTTTGCTTATTCAACAAATTCCTTTGCCGGATGTTCTGCAAGTTCTTTTTATAGCAACTCGAAATTTTCTTTTTTAACAAGGCTCAGGTTCCCGGGATCAAGCGGTGTTTTTAGAAAAAAGTCTATTTTCAGGACTGCAATGAGGTTGCAGTGAGATTTTGTACTTTGAAAGACCTTCGAGGTTTTATGCTATACTACCGGCAATCTACGGGGATCCCGGTATTTTGCTGTTATGAGTTCATTTTGCTCCTAAAAAGACTTGCAGCAGCTGCGCAGCAGGAAGAAGCTAATCCCAATCTGCCTGTGGCAAGGACACTTTTCTTAATAAAATTTCTTCTGTTTGTACTCATAGTTGTTGGTTCTTATTTATAATCAGTTAATTCAAGAATAAGATGGAAAAAATATCACTGGTTTTGATTTAAACGAGTTTGGTTCAGCATTAAAAATTGCTAAAAAGCAGAAAATTATTCTATTTTATAAAGAAATTTACTTGTTCTCATTAATATCGCGCCAGCTACAAATGCAGGTGTAGCCCATATTTCACCATCAAGTTGATTCTCAGCCATCATCTGGAGTAAATTGCCTTCTTTTATAACAATTGTTCCTCCACGGATTGAATTAAAATAAATACTGCCGTGTGCATAAACCGGTGAAGAGTTGAATTTTCCCCTTAAGCGTTCAGACCAGAGTACTTTACCTGTCCTGGCATCAAAGCAAGACATTTTACCACGGCTATCCACAGTATAAATGAGTCCTTCATGAATAACCGGAGTAAGAAGTTGAAGGGGAGGAGACTGTATTCTCCAAAGAATGTTTGTGTCAGCAATATCTCCTTTACCATCAGGGTCCACGGCCAGAAGTTCACAATATTTCTCACCCTCCTCCGGTGTTACAAAACCGGTATAAAAATAGACAATGCCATCTTCCTCAAATGGCATGGATATGGTTGAATCTTCACCCTGAACAATACGCCAGACCTCTTCACCTGTCTCTATGTCGTAAGCAATGCATACAGCAGATCCATTTGAAATCAATAACTCCCTGCCATTCACCTCTACTGTTAATGGTGTGATGTATGCCTTTTTGCCAATTTCAGCAAGCGGTTCATAAGGTTCTTCCGGTCTGTATGTCTTCCAGATTGTTTCCCCGGTTTTTTTATCCAGGGCAATAATGTATTGAACATCTGTGCCCTCCATGTGGAGAATGAGTTTGTTTTTGTGCAGAACTGGAGATGCTCCGGGTCCCTGAACATGTTCACATTGCAGATCGGTTCGTTTCCACATAATCTTTCCATTACCGGTATTAATGCAAGCTGTGCCATATCTGCCGAAATGAACATAAACAGATCCTTCTTCAATACAGGGAGTGGGGGTGGCATATGAATTTACAGCATGTATTCGATAAATGCTATCCGGTTCAAAGACTTTTATATTATGAGAGATCTCCCCACTGTTTAAATCTGTGCAGAGTGCATACATTTCCCTGCCATCGGGAGTTGCAGTGGTCATCCATACCTGATCTTCATATACAACCGGTGAAGACCAGCCTTTACCTGGAATGGGGGTTTTCCAGGCAATATTTTTACTCGAGTCGGACCATTCAACCGGGTATTCCGAATCATCGGCGATGGCCCTGAGTTCACTCCCTCTGAAATGTGTCCAGTTGGATGAAGATTCCTGGGCAATTAAGGTTGAAAGAAAAGATGAGACAAAAAGTATAATTATTAGGATTGAGCTGAAATGTTTCATTTTCTTTCAGGTTTAGGTGATGTTTTAGGAATACGGAATTCAAATGAAAGATATGAATTCTGTGGTAAAGTTGAGTGCCAAAAAGATAATAAAAATATGATGGTATGGATTGAGCTTGTGTTTTACATTGAAAAATAGGTTTACAAAAAACATAAAATGTACATTTTATGTAAATAAAGTGTTATTATGTAAATGTTTTTTTGGGGAAAGGGTTATAACCCTTTTAAGCATACGCGTCAACTTAAGATTACCATATGTCCTACAAAAATATTTGAATCACCCTGTGTACCCTGTGATTCAAATTTTTTTCTCTGTGATTCAAATAATAT
>CAZQOV010000163.1:0-6683 GCA_964595055.1 uncultured Bacteroidaceae bacterium
GTAGGTAATTTTTTGGTTAAGTTCGAAATCATAAAGGTTAAGGATTCTGAGATTATAATAGGCTTCCCAATAATCTTCAAGCGATTGAATATAATCTCTTTTCGCTGATTCTCTTTCAGCCAGGGAAATATTCAGGTCGGTGATGCTTATCTCTCCGTTCTGAAACTTTTTCAAAGCGATTTGGTAACCATTTTCCGCTACTTTATCGGCTTCTTCAGCTGTAGTGAGCTGATCTTCAAGTAATTTAAATTGCTCTATTTGCACAATAACTTCTCGTCTGAAATCCCGCCTGTCTTTTTCTACATCATAGATTACAAGATCCCTTTCCGATTCTGCCAGCTTAATCGCTGAAGCAGATCTTCCCCAGTCGAGAATAGGTACCTGAAGGGTCAGCCTTACGACTTGCTGTGTTTCAGGATTTTCATATACCTCGGGTAAAAGATCTGCCGAATTGGATACTCCGTAAGTGCCACGCAGTGTTGCATTTAATCCTGAATTTCTTTTTGCCTGCTCCAGTTCCCGGTCTGCCTCGATCAGCCGTCGTTCAAATCTGGGGGTTTCCTTTCTGTTCTCAATTGCTTCTTTGAGAGCCTTTTCTTCATCGATGTCAAATAAAACCATATTCAGTGGTATTTCAAGATCGATTTCTTGATTCTGGTCCTGATTGATATATGATTTAAGCTCAAAATCTGCATTTTTCAAATCCATGCTTGCTTTGTTCAGTGCTTTTTGAGCATTGAAAACAGAAAGTTTGATCCTCGAAAAGTCATTCTCGGAAATTTGACCAAGCTCTTTTTTTGCTTCAGCTATTCTAAGGTTGTCCTGGCTATTGGCCAGGTTACTTTTCGCCAGGTTATAATTGGTTTGAACTTTTAGAAACCTGAAAAATCTTCGGGTTGCAGCCAGCGATATTTCTTCAATTTCCTCAATGAATCTTTTGTTGGCTTCTTCAAAAAGCAGGGGTTCTGTTCTTTTGGCCCACTTACTCCAGTTATAGGCAAAAATGGGTTGTACAAAACCTACTGAAAAAGGTGTACTCGCATAATCAATGGAATTGTACTTATAATCCTGTATCCGTGTTAAGGAGCTTGCTGCATAAAAAGAGGTTCCGGTTCCTGCTATCTGTTGATTCAGCGAAAGGGTGGCAGAGGTTTTCAGGTTAGCAATCTGGTTAAACTTAATGCTGCCATCATCTTGCATGTTCTCTTCCGTTGAACGGGTATAATTTGGAAGATTCCCGCTCAGGGTCAACTGAGGACGAAAACGGGTTTTAAAATTTTGCCAACGCCAGTAAAAATTAACATTTCGGTTTTGTGAATACCGAACCGAAGAAGACTGCAATATGGCCAGGTCCACTACATTTTTTAAACTTAATTTAAGGGTATCCTCATTCTGAGCGAATAAATTCCCCGGGAAAAAAAATACCACAACAAAAATTGAAAAAAACGATCTTATTTTCATTACGGATCTGGCTTCTATTTAATGATTTCAACTTCTTTCATGTGCCTGAAAGGAGATATGTCGCTGGTTATTACGTTTGCTCCTTCTTCTACTCCGGATATAATTTCAAGATATTCATCTCCTTTAAGTCCCATAGTCGCTTCGGTGCGGACAGCTTTATCCCCCTGTATAACAAATATATTTTGTTTGCCTGACGGGTTAAAAGCTTCACCATTTCTTATTCTTAAGACGCTATCGCGTTCGGCGGTTACCACCTGAAGCTGTATTTTTAAATTCGGGATTAATTTCGGGTTGGAATTATCTTCAAGGTAAACATCAAAATTAACCTTGTTATTTTCAATAACCGGTTTTACTCTGCCAATGGTCCCTGGTAGTTTTGTTTTATCAATTTTTGCATAAACCTTCCCTCCGGTTTTTACCAGGTCGGCATAGCTTTCATCTATTGAACCGTTTATTTTAAAAGATGTCATATCGGACATCTGAACCATAAGATCACCGGCATTGAAATTTTCTCCTTCCTTCCCATATATATTAAGAACAATACCTGCAGAGGGTGCTTTAATAACCATCTTATCCAGTAATTCTTTTTTGTCTTCAAGTTCTTTTTCCTTCATTTTAATCTGAAGAAGCATTCCTTTTTCTTCTGTGTCAAGTTGCTGGAGCCGTATTGAATTTTTCTGGAGGGTGTTTTCGAGATCTTTTTGAGCTAAAACCAGTTCCTGCTCTGTTTTGTCCATTTTCGCCGGAGAAATCCCTCCTACTTCCAGCAATTGTTTCTGATCTGCGAGCACAGATTTTATGGATGCGATCTTGAGCTTCTTCATTTCGACGTTATAATCAAGATCAACCTTGGTAGATCTGGCATTCAATCTGTTTTTTCTTAAATTATTCCTCATGACTTCCAGTTGATCTTCCATATTTTCTATATCATTCTTTATGGCTTCTGTCTCCATAAGAAGAATGATTTCTCCAGGTTTCACATGACTGCCGGGAGTGTTTATGATTCTTTTTATGACACCGTTTGAATAGCTGCGGAGAAGAACTTCATTTTCCGATTCCACAATTCCTTCGGCTTCAGCTGTTCTGATAACCACGCCATAATCTACCACATCTTTACTAAACTCATCAGGTTCCAAACGGGTAGGAATGATAAAACGAAAAGTGTAATAAGCTGCAAAGATCATCAGGCCGATAACCACCATTGCACCTATGTAATAAGCTGTTTTTCTCATTAAGATATTAGGTATTAAATGTACTTTTTTGCGTTTAAGGCAATAACTTAAAACGAGATCATAAATCAAATAGTATATTTTTAATGATGCACAAATGAGTATAATATGGAATTGGTTGTCTAGTTAGCCTCGATGTTTTCGCAAAATTATTCTCTTTCTTCAATATTCAAAAGAAAGTTGTTAAAATAATTGGGTGAAAGCCTTCATTGTTCCTGTCTTTACCTTTTTGTTCTGGTTATTGGCATCCCCCGTTTTAAGCGGCGGTCTTTCCATAGCTTTGCAAAATCACGCCGGATTGCTTTTTCATTTCTAAATAAATTTGCAGAAGAAGATGGAAAAAACTACCTTTGCGAACTCTTTGAAATAAAGTAGGTTTAATTTAAATTTTTGAGTATGCCTGTAAAAATCAGATTGGCTAGACATGGCCGTAAGAAGAGGCCATATTATCACATAGTTGTAGCTGATAGCAGGGCGCCACGAGATGGTAGAATGATTGAAAGAATTGGAATGTACAATCCAACAACTAATCCTGCTACTATCGAACTCGATTTTGATAAAGCATTGGAATGGGTTCAAAAAGGCGCTCAACCTACAGATACCTGTAGAGCTATCTTATCCTACCGGGGTGTGTTGATGAAAAAACATCTTCTTGAAGGAGCCAAAAAAGGTGCTTTTTCTGAGGAAGAAGCAGAACGCAGATTTCAGGACTGGTTAAGCAAGAAGGAGGCGAGCATCCAGGCTAAGGTTGATTCTTTGGCAAAGAAGAAAGAGGAGTCCAGAAAAGAAAGACTTGCCCGTGAAGCTGAGATCAATGAAGCCCGTGCTGCAGAAATCGCTAAGCAGCAGTCGGAGCTTGCTGAAGCTTCTGCTGCTGAATCGAAAGAAGAGAGAGATGGTGGGGCAAAAGAGGTTTCAACTGAAACTGTCGCAGAAGAAAAATCTGCCACAGAAACTAAAGAAGCTCCTGAAAAAGTAGAAAAACCTGAAGCAAAACCTGAGGAAAAAGCGGAAGGGAAAGAAGTAAAACCTTCTGATAAAGTTGAAGCGGTAAAAGAAGAAAAGGATGAAGATGAAAAGGAAGAGTCAAAACCCGAAGAAAGGGTAAATGAAATAAAGGCCGCTAAACAGGTTGCAGAAAAGCAAGAGGCACAGGCTGAGGAGGAACAGCAACAAGAGGAAAAGAAAGAAGAGTCAGAGACGGAAGCGCAGAAGGAAGAAGCTGAGAAACCCGCAGAAAAAACCTCGAAACCTGAGGGCGAAAGTAAAACTGAAGAGAAAAAAGAAGAGAAATAGGTTCTCATTTTTTTCAGATGTTTCCTGAGAATTTCAAAAAAGCCGGATTTTTATCCAAATCACATGGGATAAATGGAACCATGGTTTTGAGAATGGAAAGGAACTTCGAAGATGATCTTAGAGAAAGGGAGTTTTTGTTCGTATCGATTGATGGAACAATGATTCCCTTTTTTCTTGAGGAGTATAAAATGGCAGGTGAAGATGCCTTTGTGAAATTTCGGGAAATAAATACCGAAAAAGAAACCCTGGTTATCAAAGGGAAGCAGGTATTTGTTTCTGGCCAGGACCAAGGAGTTTTTGATCTTCAAACAATAACCGGATTCTTTTTTAAGGATGAAACTTCAGGAAAATCGGGCATCATTGTTGAATATCATGAACAGGAAGAAAACCCGCTATTTTCGGTAAAAATCCATGAAAAAGAATACTTTGTTCCGGTGCACCAGGAGTTTATCACACTTCTGGATGTTGAAAATGAACAAATCATAATGCAATTACCGGAGGGGATTTTTGATCTGGATGACTAAACCGGATGCTTGAATTCAATCTGGCTTTCAAAATCATATATTTTATCTTTCCATAATGAAGGTATGACAACAGTCTGGGCCTTATTGGTTGAATACCCCACCAATACGGCTCTGTTTTGTGATTTCAGCTGCTCAGTTTCCCGGTTATACATCTCCTGCACCATGGTCAAACTTTTATCACCAATTACCTCGATCCCGGAACGTACCGATATTTTTTCGTTTATGGTAATGGCATGATAATATTCAATGCATATGCTGGCCATAACTACTCCGAACTCTTTCCACTCGAGTTGGGTCCCTATAACTTCTTCAAAATACTTCTTTCTGGCGAGATCAAAAAAATGCTGATAAACGGCATTATTCACATGCCCAATAAGATCTATATCGTTAAACCGGATTTGAATATCCGTATGATGGAGGAATTTTTTTTCAATATTCATAGGTAAAATAAAAATTGGAATGTTTGCTGATAATTAATTTTAACAGATTATCTGTTGATTTAAAGAAATAAAGCAATTGTTCTGTTTTTTCGAAGGTCATTCATTGGCAAAAAGAAACATCCTGATTTTTTACCTGTTTTTTCCTATCCTGCTGAACCTTCGCGTTTGTAGATACACCAGTTGGTTGTATATCCATGGCTGCAGAAAAGAAAAAAACATGCAGGAAAAAATTCGGCTTCAAAAATCATAAATTATTTTAATAAATGCAACAGTGGACTTCGAATCTCGTCTTTATTTCAGTAATTCAAACCTTAATATAACCCATATTATGAGAAAAACAACCATGATCCCTTTAGGCTTGCTTACCTTGGCTTTTATTTCTTTAAACAGCTTTATCTTAAATGTTCCAGACAGGAATGTTGTAGGAAACCGAAATGAAATTTCTGAGCTAAAAAGTAGTTCTGAAAAGATTCCGGTAGATGAATTCAATTCTGTAGCCATAGCCGTAACCGCTAAAACCTATATCGAGCAGGGAAGTGAATATCGTCTTGAGATAGAGACCTCGCCGGAAACAATGGAGAAAATTAAAGTTGGGGTAAGAGATGATAAACTGGTTATTGAACCGGAGAAACCCACCACCCGGATAAGAGATGAGATCACTATTTATATTGTTGCTCCGGATTATAAAACGGTCTCATTAGCTGGTTCCGGTGAGCTATTTGCAGATAAAAAGATGAAACTTGAAGAATCAGAACTGAAAATAGCCGGTAGTGGAAAGATGCATTTTGAAAACCTGCGTGCAGATGAAATGAAGCTTAAAATTTCCGGATCCGGTGATATTAATATAAAAGGCGATGGAGCTGAAGAAATGGCAATTTCCATTGCAGGTTCAGGAGATATTAATTGTACCGGATTTCCGGTGGAAGAACTTGAAGCAAAAATTAGTGGATCGGGAGATTGCAAAGTTTGGGTGAATGGAGAAATCCATGCCTTTATCGCTGGAAGCGGTTCCATTCATTATAAAGGAAACCCACAAATTGATTCATCTGTTGCCGGCAGTGGAAGTGTAAAAAGTCTCTAGGATTTTCATGGCCTGTTAACCTGAACCCTGGCCTTATTTTTGGCCGGGGTGTATCGGGGAAAAAGGGCTATTTCTGCTTTTTCAAAATTCTAATTGCATGACCAAGGGCGTTTTACACCCCAAGTAAGCCTTTATAAACCGCATATAAATTCTTTACGGTATGGTGAGGCTGGAATTTTTCGGCATGTTTCTTCCCTGCCTCTTTCATTTTTTTGCGAAGATCGGAATTGTTGAGTACCCTATTAATCGCTTCGGCAAACTCTTCCATTTTAAAAGGATCGATGTATATGCTCCCGGGACCTCCTGTTTCTTCAAGGCAATGACCTGCTGCTGCAATAACAGGAGTACCCGATTGTATGCTTTCTAAAACCGGAATCCCGAAACCCTCAAAAGAAGAAGGGTAAGCAAAAAGACTTGCTCCCTGGTAAAGACCAGGAAGATCTGATGTGGGGACATCGGAGAGAAAATAGATGTTCCTGATTCGGTTTTCCCGAATATAATCATGAATTTTTGTGATATATTTTCTTTTTGGGCGTCCAACTACTACCAGTTGTATTTTATTTCCCGAAGTATGAAGGGCTTTAATAAGTTGAAGCAGATTTTTCCTTTCTTCAATGGTTCCCAGATATAAAATATATTCCGAAGCTAGCTT
>CAZQOV010000164.1:0-6605 GCA_964595055.1 uncultured Bacteroidaceae bacterium
TGTTCGGGATTTTAAATTAATACGGTACAATCGAATCCATGTAACTGGAATACCCTGAAAAGATTCCGAATCCGTTTTGTATATTCGAGTAAATTATAACAGGTTCAGCAAAAGGATCATTTCGTGCCAGTTCGTATTCATCTACAGTCTTTCTATAGAGGTATCCTGCTCGTGTAAGGGATACTAATTCCAGATAATACTTTTTTCCTCTTTTGGGACTATAATCACCAAAATTAATCCTCAGGGAAATTTCTTTGCCATTAAACATTTGATCTTCAAACAGAATTTGATTATTCGAACCATTATTGGAAGAGAGAACAGGATCATCACTGGAAAGTGAAAGAGATCTTTTCATCAGGTGCTGAAATTCCGGATTTTCTTCCATATAATTAAAAACCGAATCATAAAAATATACTGAAAGCTCATAAAAGTTTTGCATCGCACCGGGATCTTTCAGCGAGACATCAAAATTTCCGGATAAATAGCCATAGCTGTAAAATTCATTTTCATAAAAAGAGGAATCTAATATTGAGACCTCCATTTCTGAAACAGGAACCGGTAATGGTATTTTATCACTTGCTTTGAGTATTTCTTTATAATCTGGGGCCGAAACCTCAACGGTATAGGTTTTTCCAACTTCTGGTAATAAGGGCATTCTATACAAACCATCTTCGTCAGGATATAAAATACTGTCAATGAAAATGTCGTTTTCATATAAAACGATCGTGGCGTTGTTTATCAATTTTAAATTTGCATTATCCAGGACAGAAAGACTTTTGCTAACCTGAAATTTCATTGTGCTGTCCGGATTCAAATAACTGTTTAAAACTAACTTTGAAGGCCTTAGAGGAAAATCATCTATCTTTTCTGTAGTTTCACAACCATATAATATGAACGAGAATAGAAGAATCATTAAACTTTGTAATGGGATGCCCTTATTATTTTTGAATAAAATTACAGTTCTCATTGTATTGTTTTATCGGATGAAAAATTAAAAGCTAAAACTCCAGGTTGCTGAAGGAATAAAAGGAAACAGGCTTACTCTTCTTAGTGCGCGGTTCCCTCTCATATCATGACCTATGTAATAATAGAACGGATTTTTGCGATTGTAAACATTATAAACTCCTAAAGTCCACGTGCCTTCCCCCCATTTTCTTTCTTTTGTTCTTCTGAAACTAATATCCAGCCTATGATAATCTGCAGCTCTGATGGAATTTCTTGAATCTATATGCTCTACTTCGCCGCTAAATTCAGTTGCACTATAGAATGGCATGGAAATCGTTCCAAAAGGAGAAAATCCATGATATCGTGTATTATTACCGAAATACCTTTCGGTAGGAAGCGTATGAGCAGTACCTGTCCCATATATCCAGCTGGCCGAGAAATCCCATTTTTCACTAATGGGAAAACTTGTAACAAACGAAACATCATGCCTCCGGTCATACTTGTAAGGAAAAACTTTTCCTTCATTAATATTCGGAAATTGTCTTTCCGTCCACGAAAGAGTATATCCTATCCAGCCGGTCAGTTTTCCGAATTTCTTTTCAAGAAAAACTTCAGCACCATAGGACCATCCTCTTCCTGATTCTACCTTTTCTTCCCAGTTTGCATCCTGCCCCATGAATGATGAACCATCCTTGTATTCAATCAAATTATCCATGCTCTTGTAATATCCTTCCACAGATATTTTATATTTATTGTGAAAGTGTTTCGATAAGCCCAGGGCAACCTGATGAGACTTCTGTGGCAATATTTCATTGGTGGCCGGGACCCACAGATCGGTGGGTAGGCCAATGTTATTGTTGGTAAGAAGATGAATATATTGCTGCATGTATGAATAAGAGGCTTTAAGAGAGAATGATGGATTGAACAAATATCTCATTGCCAGGCGGGGTTGAAGACTGTGATAATACTTCCCGTTTACCAGGAAACCGGAATAATGGAGTCCAAGATTAGCTTTCAGATTATTGTTTATTTTATAATCGTCTTCTATATATGCCGAGATTTCATTTGCATGTATATTATGCTGGCCGGTAACGGTGTCAATATCTTCCAGCTCAACATCCACAAGCTTTATGGTCGATGCTCCGGGCTTAAAAGTATGATAGGTATTGGATATTCCGAAACGGATATAGTGATCCGGATCAGGTATATAATCAAAATCGATTTTGGCAGCGAAATCTTCAATACCGGAAAGAAACTCCAGGGAATTAACTTCTGAGAATGTTCCCGAATCGGTTTCAGCAATCTCCTGCATAAATTCATTTACCTTGAAATTATACTGGCTGTAAGTAAGTGTAGTGTTGCTGAAGAGTTTATTGCTGAACTGATGATTCCATCTGAGTGCCGAGGTAACATTCCCCCAGCCAAGTCCTGAATTGGATTCTTCGGTGAACAGATCTCCATCGTACAAATAAGTATAAGGATCCTGCTTAAGGTAAAATTTATCACTACCGCTGTACACACTCAAATACAGCCGGTCTTTTTTGGAGAATTTATGATTGATTTTTGCATTCAGATCATAGAAAAAATATCCCTGTGATGTTGATTGGTCCTGTCCTCCAAGAGATCTCAAAAAGGGTTGGATCAAATAATCAAGATAAGTTCTTCTTGCAGAGACTATAAATGAAGTCTTATCCTTGATAATAGGTCCTTCCAGGGTAAGTCTTGAAGAGATAAAACCAATCGATCCACTGCCGCTGAACTTTTTCATGTTACCTTCTTTAAGACTTATATCCAGAACAGACGACAATCTGCCTCCATAACGCGCAGGAAAGCCTCCTTTTATAAGCTCAATATTGTTAATAGCATCGGCATTGAATACAGAAAAGAAGCCAAAAAGATGGGAGGCATTATAAACGGGTGTTCCGTCCAGTAAAATAAGGTTCTGATCAGGTCCGCCACCTCTTACATATAAGCCACTCGCTCCTTCAGTACCTGATTGTACTCCCGGAAGTAATTGAATAGCCTTTATCACATCAACTTCACCCAGTAAAGCAGGGATTCTTTTAATATCTTCAACCGGTATATTTATTGAACTCATCTGGGTGGAACTTATGCTTCTGCTGAAACTGTTTGCTGAAACAGTTACTTCCTCGAGATTGATGGAAGGCTTCAATTCAATCACCTGCTCCAGATCTTCCTTAAAGTCAATATTCAGTTCTCTGGTTTCATATCCAACATAACTGAAATAGATGGTTTGATCTCCTTCGGGAAGAGAAATGCTGAAAAAACCGTAAGCATTGGATACAGTCCCGGAAAGATCCTCCTTGCTGAAGATGTTGGCTCCAATAAGCTTTTCACCGGTTTCGGCATCCTGAATATAGCCACTGAAAGTATATTGGGAATAAGAGATTGAAATATTAAACAGAAATAAAAGAAAAAGAGAAGAGGTCGTTTTCATTTTTTCAAAAAGTTATAGGTTTTAGGTATAAATATCCGGTTTTAGACGGTTAAGTTTATTCAAAAAGCTTTATAAATCCTATTTCCATCAACCTGACCCAATACTCTGAAATGCCATTAAGAACCAAACCTAGACCTCTCCGATCAAATAACTCTTTTTAGTTTTGTTTACATTTTATATGCTCAATAGGATCAATGGTTCAATAAACGTTGTTTTACTAAAATTATTATGAAAAGCTAAAGTAGTTTTGGGGGGCAAAGCCCCTCCTCCCCTCGGGAACAAGTTAAGCAATCTCACTGCAAATTCATTTCAGTCCCTGTAAAAATCTTAAAAATGTTTTCACTTTTGTTTTTTCATTTTATGTGACCTGATGCTAAAAAGTGGTTGTAGATTTCATAAGTGACATAAGATTAGCGATATAGGATCTTTTATTTTGAAGGGTATGAACATTTTTTTAAAAGGTATTTTTTCGTAAAACCTGAATGATTTTTTTTTACTCGAAAATCAACAGATATTTTAGCTGGAAGTAGCTTTCTGTTTTTGTTACATCGCTAAATTAAAACAGACACAGCTCCGGCAATAATACCATATATTAGCATTGACAAAAATGTCCTCTTCAATATATAACCCTCTTTATTTCCCAATGCCAGTACCGACGCCACAGCTACTATGTTGTTTATACAAACCATATTCCCCATGGCACCTCCAACCGATTGCATGGCAAGGATGGTAGTCCGGTTGAGGTTGAGGGTCTGCGCAATGGAATCCTGTATCCCCCCGAAAGTAAGATTGGAAATGGTAGCAGAACCTGAGAAGAAAGATCCCAGGGCACCAAGATAAGATGCGAAAAACTGCCAGCTCTGTCCCGTTAGATCCGCCATACTTTTACCGATCAGTGTGACTGCTGAATTTTCTCCTCCCATCATCATAAGACCCACAAATACCAGTGCTCCAAGCAAGGCGAGGGTAGGACCCCGCATCTGCTCGATTGTTTCATTCCATACGGTTCTGATCTTATTCGCCTTATTTCTGTAAAGAAGAAAGGTCAAAAGCGAAATGAATGCGAAGGGCAGGAGGGAAGGCACATATAGGATACTGTGATCCCATTCAACTGCAGTATTAAATATTCGTTCAAGCCCAATCACAAGAGAAGCGCTTAGGCTGAATTCCCCGAGTGAACCAAGGTCGAGATGAATCGCCGGTCTCTCTGAAAGAAGTAGGTGCTTGATTCCAAGCTCAGGGATCCGGGTCAGGATCAGGATCAGAATCGTTCCCCAGAGGGGGAAACTTGCTTTCAGTAGTTCTGCTATACCTGGTTTTTCAGCAGATGGTACCTGCTCTTCATCATCATGGAGAAGTTCACTCTTTCCTGAGGGTTCATGAACTTCAACATCTTCAGCCGAAAGCCCTATCCTGAATTTTGCCAGGATAACAGTTAATATTAACCCGATAAAGCCACCAATAAGAGACGGGAACTCATAACTGAAGCGTGCAATGATCACAAATGGAATTATTGTAAGCAAAATACTCAGAAGAATGAATAACCAATTTTTTAACAGTGACCTGGGTTTGACCACAAGCGCCAGCGCCATGAAAGGAATTACCAGGGCTGCAACTGAATTTATTATGGCTGATTTAAAACCGATCATGAGCATTTCAGCCTGACTTAGCTCAATGGCTGAAAATCCGAACCAGGTAGGGGTGCCCACCGCACCGAAACTCACTGGTATGGTATTCATAATAAGCACAAGAATAGCAATCCTTACGGGGGGGAATCCAAGTCCTACCAATATTGGTGCAGCAATGGCAGCAGGAGTTCCGAAGCCGCTCGCCCCTTCAATGAGAAAGGGAAAAGCCCAGCCTACAATCATCAATTGTGCGATCTTATTTTCAGAAATTGTGTTAAGCCATACCCGTATTATTGAAAGAGCACCTGTAGCCTCCATGGTGCGAAAAAGGAAAATTGCCCCTGCAATGATCAGGATGGGTGTCCATGCAACCAGCAATCCTTCCAGAACGGTGGCATGAACCAGCAAAGCATCATGCTTGAAAATAATGAGAACGATGAAATAGCTGACAAGCGCTGTAAGTGGCAAAGCCTTTGATGAGGCCATACTGTTTTTCTTCGTAAGAAGCCAGATGAGCAGAATTATAGGTAAGTAGGAAAAAACAAGCTGCCACATGCCCTTCAATTTTTTTCTTATTCAATGAAAGGGCAAAAATAGGGAAATCCGGTAAGATTATGAATTATTTAGTACGGAAGGAGAATATCATGAGTTAGCTTTCAACTTTTCAGATATCCAGAATTTAATAACAGATTGACGGGTTACACCTAATTTTGCAGCTTCCAGGTCAAGTCTTTGGATCATCCACCTGGGAAAGTCTACACTGATCCTTTTGGTTTCCAGGCCTCCCCGTTTTGCCGATTCCAGGTCAAGGTATGAAGTTATATCCTTCTCCTCATCAAAGAGTTTATCAAATTCTTCTGTTGAAATAGATTTCTTTTTCATTTTTTCTCGATTTTCTTACTGAAAAAATCCTGATAGCATCAGCTCTTATGGTGAAAATTGCCGACCAGACGGAATCTTTATATTTAGCAATTAATAATTTTCGTACCTCACCAATAGTTCGTGCTTCAATCTCAATTCTTCCTGAATCAACCCATAATGCTTTTGCCTCTTCAAAATCAATACCATGCTTCTTTTTATTTATTTCACTTTTATATGGATCAAATTCGAATTTCATTGAAAAAATCTCTAAGACAAAATTATTAAAATCTTATATAATATGCAAAAAAGATATAATAATAGCATAAAAAATATATAAAAACAGAATTGTCAAAGTTGTTTAAATACTTTGAGAATGAAAAAAATGTTTATAAAAAATTAGTGTGGATATTGTATCAAGTCATTAATTATTAATGCATTAACATGAAAAAGAAACAGAAAAATGCTCCCAATTAAAGATATATTATATTTCAGAATAAAAAAACTGCTTTATCCCAGGATAGTTAGAAGGGTTTCATTCATATTCCTTTTAATTTTTCATATATTTTCACTCTGCCACTTTTCCCCTCATGCATTAATTGATAACAACAATTCAAGCATGTGTAAATTTCCTGATTGCAGTTATTTTCTGCGATCTTCTTCTCATCACTTAAAATGAAAACATAATCAATAACCTCTTCTTCATTGTTTGAACT
>CAZQOV010000165.1:0-6443 GCA_964595055.1 uncultured Bacteroidaceae bacterium
TTGTACTTTCCCGGCAGTACTCTCAGGGTTTTCAGGGGGATGAGTTCAACGTATACCGTTCCCTGAGGAGCATTAATCCATCTCCCTATCTTTTTTATTTCGATTATGGCGGTTTTAAGTTATTTGGTTCATCACCGGAAGCGCAGTTGGTCATTGAGAAGGGTATAGCCAGGATCAATCCGATTGCGGGTACATTTAAGAGGAGTGGAAATGATGAAAAGGATCGCCAGCTTGCCATTGACCTGACCAATGACGAGAAAGAAAATGCTGAACATGTAATGCTGGTTGATCTGGCCAGGAATGATCTCGGCCGGAATTCCGACCATGTCTCTGTGAAGACCTATCGTGAAGTACAGTTCTACTCCCATGTGATTCACCTGGTTTCGGAGGTGACCGGGAAATTATATAATGATTTTAATCCGGTAAAGGTATTTGGTGATTCTTTTCCGGCCGGGACCCTTTCCGGAGCGCCAAAATTTAGGGCTATGGAGTTAATCGATAAATATGAAAACAGAAACCGGGGATACTACGGTGGAGCCCTGGGTTACCTGGGATTTAATGGTGATGTCAACCATGCCATTATGATACGTTCCTTTCTGAGTATAAACAATACACTTTTCTATCAGGCAGGAGCAGGAATAGTAGCTGCATCGGTGGAAAAGAATGAACTTGAAGAGGTTAACAATAAACTGGGAGCATTGAAAACGGCTATTCACCAGGCTCAAAATCTTTAAACTAAAGCATTATGAAAATTCTTGTTATTGATAATTATGATTCATTCACCTATAACATTGTAAGTTATTTGAAAGAGATTACCGGACAGAATATCTCGGTTTTTCGTAATGATAAGATCGATTTGGAGAAGGTCGGGAATTATGATAAAATCGTGTTATCTCCTGGTCCCGGAGTTCCCAAAGATGCAGGCATCAGTATTAACCTGATCAAAAGATGGGCTCCTGAGAGAAGTATTCTCGGGGTTTGTTTGGGATGCCAGGCAATTGCCGAGAGCTATGGAGGAGAGATCTATAACCTTGACAATGTTTTCCATGGAGTGGCAACATACATGAGCGTTACAGATGAGAATGAAAAGCTTTTTGATGGGATCCCGGAAAATTTCACTGCCGGCAGGTATCATTCCTGGGTGATTAATGAAGAAAAACTTCCTTCGGAAATTAAAATTACCGCCCGTGATAATGAAGGGGTCATAATGGCGGTATCACATAAGAAATATGATCTGAAAGGTGTACAGTTTCATCCCGAGTCGGTGCTGACCCGCTATGGAAAGCAGATGCTGACCAATTGGCTGGGCTATTAAAGTGACATGAAATAAGTATTTATATAATATGGAATAAAAATGAAAGAAGTATTACACAAGCTAACGTCCCATATGACACTAAGCAGGGAGGAAGCTAAAGCTATCCTTGTGGGGATTGCTTCTGGTAAATACAATCAATCCCAGGTCTCCTCATTTCTCACCGTTTTTATGATGAGACTTATCACGGTGGAGGAGTTAATGGGTTTTAGAGATGCTCTCCTTGAATTGTGCGTAAGAACCGATTTGGATGGACAAAATACCATTGATATGTGCGGAACGGGTGGCGATGGTAAAAATACCTTCAATATTTCCACACTTGCCTCCTTTGTGGTAGCCGGCACGGGAGAAAAGGTTGCCAAACACGGGAATTATGGGGTCTCTTCTGCATCAGGATCCAGTAATATGCTCGAATATTTCGGGTATAAATTCTCCAACAGCAGGAATAAATTGCTTATGGAACTGGACAAGTCAGGAATATGCTTTTTGCATGCCCCTTTATTTCATCCTGCCATGAAAAATGTCGGTCCGGTGCGGAAAGAACTGGCATTAAAAACCTTCTTCAATATTCTTGGTCCCATGGTTAATCCTACCTTTCCCCCTAATCAATTGATGGGGGTATTTAGTCTTGAAACCGCCCGCTTATATCATTATATTTATCAGCAAACAGACCGGAACTACAAGATCATTTATGCGCTCGACGGATATGATGAAGTATCCCTGACCGGAAGTTTTAAGGTTATTTCAAATTCTGGTGAGCATCTGTTGGAGCCCGAGGATTTGGAAATGGATTATGTTAGAGCTGAAGATATTTTCGGAGGTAACTCTGTGGAAGAAGCGGCAGAGATTTTTGAAGACATTCTGGAAGGAAGAGGAACTGATGCACAAAATAATGTTGTACTCGCCAATGCGGCCTTGGGCCTTCAAACTATCCATCCTGCCATGAGTATAAAAGAGGCCGTAGAAAAAGCCCGGGAATCGCTGCTGGGAGGAAGGGCGAAATCGGTATTTAAGAAATTGATTGAAATGAACAGTTGAAAATGAATTATCTAGATAAAATTATAAAAGCCAAAAGAAAAGAAATTGACTCGATAAAGAAAAAGGTTCCGGTTTCATTTCTGGAGAAAACTTCCCTCTATAATGAATTAAGGCCTTCTTTTTATAATGCTGTTAATTGTTCCGGACCATCCATTATTGCTGAATTTAAGAGAAGGTCACCTTCTAAAGGCATTTTGAATGAAGGGGCTGATCTGATTAGTGTGCTAAAAGCTTATGAAAAATCTGGTGCTTGTGCAGTGTCTGTGCTAACGGATAAGCATTTTGACGGAAGGGCAGTTGATCTTTCGGTAGCATATGAAACCCTTGATATAGCCATATTGCGTAAGGATTTTATTGTTGATGAATTTCAGATCTTTGAGGCTCGATCCCTGGGCGCTTCAGCAATTCTGCTGATTGCGGCTGTGCTGGAAAAAAACGAGATTGAAAGATTTACCAGCCTTGCCGAAGAACTTGGACTTGATGTGTTGCTTGAATTACATGAGAAAAATGAGATTTCCAAAATATCTTCTAAAAACAGGATCATAGGAATTAATAATCGCAATCTGAGAACGTTTGAAGTAGATATTGAACAGTCTAAGGAACTTCTCGCTGAACTTCCTGAGGATATTCTCAAGGTATCTGAAAGCGGAATATATACGGTTGAAACCATTATGGATCTCTATGAGAAAGGTTTTGATGCATTTTTGATGGGGGAAATCTTTATGAGGAACAAACATCCTGAAATGGCTGTCTTTGAATTTATGGACATCCTTAATACAAGAAATTTTCAGGGAGATTAATCATTTGAAGGTATGAAAATTAAAATATGTGGGTTAACCGGTCTTGTCAATATCAGAGATATCCTGGATCTCAATCCGGATTATATAGGGTTTATTTTTCACCCTTCATCTCCAAGGTATATGGTAGATAAGATCTCCCCTCATGATATTTTTTCAATTTGCTCTGATACAAAAAAAGCTGGGGTTTTTGTGAATTCAGGATTTCATGCAATTTCCACAATTTACCTGAAATATAACCTGGACATCGTTCAATTGCATGGAGAAGAAAGTCCACAACTATGTAAGCAGCTTAAGTCATCAGGAATAGAAATTATGAAAGCCTTCCGGATGAAAGCCGGTTTTAACTTCCGGTCGATTGCTGATTATATTCCTTACTGCCGTTACTTTCTGTTTGATACATATGCTGATGTGAAGGGAGGGAGCGGAAAAAAATTTGATTGGGAAATAATCGCAAACTATGATCTTGGGCACCCTTTTTTTCTCAGCGGCGGGATTACCCCATACGATGCTGAAGAGATATTCCGGATTGATCATCCTTCACTTGTGGGTGTCGATTTGAACAGTCGTTTTGAGGACAGCCCGGGAATAAAAAACATATCAAAACTGAAAATATTCTTAAATGAGTTGAGAGGACAAAAAATATGAAAAATTTTTTAACCAATGAGGAGGGTTTTTACGGGAACTTTGGAGGAAGCTATATACCCGAAATGTTAAGACATAATGTACATGAATTGAGGGAGATCTATTACGATACCATTATGTCAGATTCTTTTCAGCAAGAATTCAGAGATTTACTGAAGAATTATGCAGGTAGACCTTCACCTCTTTTTCATGCCAAAAGATTGAGTGATTATTATAAGGCAAGGGTTTATTTTAAGCGGGAAGATCTCAATCATACCGGTTCCCATAAGATCAATAATACCCTGGGGCAAATCCTTCTGGCCCGGCATATGGGGAAAAACAGGATCATTGCCGAGACCGGGGCCGGACAGCATGGTGTGGCCACTGCAACGGTGGCGGCACTTATGGGTCTGGAGTGTTTGGTTTATATGGGAGAGTTGGATATGAACCGTCAGGAGCCGAATGTAAAAAGAATGGAAATGCTGGGTGCAAAGGTTATACCTGCCTCATCCGGCAATATGACCTTAAAGGATGCCACCAATGAGGCTATGCGCGACTGGATTGGGAATCCGGAAGACACCTATTACATTATAGGTTCCGTGGTTGGTCCCCATCCTTATCCGGATCTTGTTGCCTATTTCCAATCTATAATCTCCGAGGAAATGCTGTTTCAACTTGAGGAGCAAACAGGGTCAAGGTTTCCCGATTATATCTTTGCCTGTGTTGGAGGGGGAAGCAATGCAGCAGGCTCATTTTATCATTATCTTGATAAGAAGAAAACCCGGCTGATTGGGGTTGAAGCGGCCGGTAAAGGGGTTGATACTGCACTTACTGCTGCTACCCTAGCAAAAGGTGAAGTTGGAATTTTGCATGGGAGCAAAACATTCCTGATGCAGGATGAAGATGGTCAGATTACTGAACCCTATTCAATTTCGGCCGGTCTTGATTACCCGGGTATCGGACCCATGCATTCATGGTTGGCTGAAACGGGAAAGGCTGAGTATGTGAGTGTGACAGATAAAGAAGCCCTTAAAGCTGCCTTTCTTTGTACCCGCCTTGAAGGGATTATCCCCGCTCTTGAGTCTGCACATGCCCTGGCAGCATTGGGGCAGTTTTCTTTTAAAGAAGATGAAGTAGTGGTAATAAATATATCAGGTAGAGGAGATAAAGATATGCA
This sequence comes from uncultured Bacteroidaceae bacterium, assembly GCA_964595055.1. Lineage (GTDB taxonomy): Bacteria > Bacteroidota > Bacteroidia > Bacteroidales > CAYRTD01. Next base: position 4,949 of record CAZQOV010000165.1, read on the forward strand.
AACCTATATCAATAGTTCACATCTGAAATTTTAGATATATGAATAGAATTGATCAATGCTTTAAGGAGAAAAAGCAAAATATTTTGTCGGTTTATTTTACCGCCGGTTTTCCGGCACTCAACGATACAAGGAGGATTATTAAGGCCCTGGATAAATATGGGGCAGATATGATTGAAATCGGAATGCCTTTTTCTGATCCGGTTGCAGATGGGCCCGTCATTCAGAAAAGCAGTAAAAAGGCCCTCAATAATGGAATGAATTTAGCTCTACTTTTCGAGCAATTAAGTGATTTACGACAGATAACTGATATCCCCGTGATATTGATGGGGTACTTGAATCCAGTTTTCAGGATGGGAATGGAAAAGTTTCTGAACTTCTGTTATGATGTAGGCATAGATGGAGTTATCCTTCCTGATTTTCCCCTCGAGGAGTATGAAAATACGTATAAAAAAACCTTTAATCAGTACGGGATTTATAATGTTTTATTAATTACTCCTCAAAGCTCTGAAAATCGTATCCGGAAAATTGACGAAATATCAAAAGGCTTTGTTTACATGGTTTCTTCTTATTCCACAACCGGGGTAAAGGAGGCTTTCGGAGATCAGCAGATACTTTATTTTGAGCGCATTAAAAGGATGCAATTGAGTAACCCTACCCTGGTAGGATTCGGAATTTCCAGCAAAGAAAGCTATCAAACTGCCTGTCGCTATTCTAATGGTGCTATTATTGGGACGGCTTTTATTAAGGCAATTGAAAAAAACGGAAAACTAGATGAGAAAGTAAAAGGATTTATCAGATCGCTCAGATAATTGATTTAAGCGGTATTTTCCTATTATTATAACTAGTTGGAAACTAAAATTTTGACATAAAATGTATCTAATAAACATGGAATTCATCAGTTAAAATCTCTTCAAGTCTCTGCTCCCTGACTTCATTCCCCAGACCTTCGATCCAGGCAGCTATCCCTTCGTTCATTTTCCTGCCTGCATGAAAGGGAAAGTCATACAGCTGCGCATATTTTTTGTTATCGCCCGGATGGTTAAATTCATGGATACAAGAATCGAGGTTTGAGGACAGATAAATTCTGCAGGCCATTGGCCTGGCGGAATAAACGGTGCAGATGTCATTTTCAAGAAGGGGACATGTGATTCGGGCTAGAAGAATTTCCTTTTCGTTCCGTTTTGAAATGATGGAATTTTTATTTTTTGCTTTCTTTTTTATCGCACTGATTTTTTCCTTATTAAAACTTTTTTTTATGAATTCCCTGAGGTATTCAGCTTCCCAGTCGTTAGTAAATACTGGCTGAGAGCAACACCATGAGCAAGCTTTTTTGCAATGGATTTCCTGATTATTCTGTTTAATCCTGAAGGCAAACGCATCCAGCAGGGTATCAATATTTTCATATAGTGCTTTGGTAAGAATCCGGAATTTATTTTTGGTTTTATCCTTACCTATGATTCTTTCAGCAAGCTGATACCCATCATTATAGAAAATA
>CAZQOV010000166.1:0-6358 GCA_964595055.1 uncultured Bacteroidaceae bacterium
ATAAACAGAAATGCTAGTAAGATTTTTTTCATAACCGGAGGTTTTTTAATTAGTATTTAAGAAAAATTGGATTTGAATGTAAATTTTCAATTTTGTATGGCTTTTTCATAGAGACATATAAGATAGACCTAAAGATATAAACTAATCCGTTCAAATGCACATTTAAGAGGGGTAAAAATATTGCATATGTAAAACAAACAGAACTTCGGGTTCTTATTCAAGCCATTAAATGAAGTTTACAAAGAAAAGCTATCCGGATTTCGGACAGTTTTTCTTTTAAGATTAGATAATGTTCAACGCATTATTTATAGCAAAATAGAATCTTTGCCTCTAAGTTTAAATGGTTTATTCAGGAAATTCCCAGCGCTCATGAAGTTTTTTTAGATTTTTTTTTGGAATATCATTTTCTTAAGTTGAGATGCATTAACTTAGGAGTTTTAAAGGAAATATTGTACTAACCAAATTTGAAGCCGGTTCATTTTTAAAGGCTGGGATTCTTAAATTCTATTTTTTTTTACACATGAGTGATTTGTCATAGAAAAGGGTTATTATGTTCCAGAAAAGCGTTTTCTTAATTATCCGGAATAGAATATTTTTATCGTTTGACTTGGATGATTTGTGAGAAATAAAGTGAGATCAGACTAATATAAAAGTAAAGAAAAAAATTGATACCGCCTGTTTAAGCCTAAGCCATATTTAAAAATGGTGTTATGAAAGGAAAAACAGACTGCCTTGTTGAATGAGTTATTGGCTGAGGGCATTGTCCATTTCAGTTTATTCTATAATCAAAATAAAATCCTTTATATGAAAACAATTCATCGTTCGTTTTACTTACAAATTATACTTGGTCTTATACTTTTCGGACCTGCCTGCAAAAGGGTTGCGCCGGACAAAGGCGACCTGGCCTATGAGCCCAACTGGGAATCTCTGTCAAAACATGAGGAATCACCGGAATGGTTTACCGACGCCAAGTTTGGTATTTATTTTCATTGGGGGGTCTATTCCGTTCCTGCGTTTTACAACGAATGGTATCCTCGTTGGATGCACTTTAAGGGACACAAAGTTTATGATCATCATGTGGCCAATTATGGTCACCCCTCCGAATTCGGATATCATGATTTTGTTCCGATGTTTACCGCGGAAAAATTTGATCCTTCGGATTGGGCTTCGCTTTTTAAACAAGCTGGTGCACGGTTTGCCGGTCCGGTGGCTGAGCACCATGATGGATTTTCCATGTGGGATTCAGACATAACGCCATGGAATGCCGCAGATAAAGGACCGGAAAAAGACATTACCGGTTTGCTAAAAAGCGCCATTGAAAAAGCGGATATGAAGTTCATCACAACATTCCATCATGCAAGAAATTTGCAACGCTATAAAGGAAAAGAAGAAGAACAAATGAAACAGGAAAGCCAGAGACTGCAGTTCCGACACAGTCATTATCCTTTTTTTGCCGGTATGCCCCCGACGACAGAGGATGAGGAACTGAAGTACCTTTACGGAAACATTCCTGAAGCGCAATGGTTGGAGGATATTTGGTTTGGCAAGTTAAAGGAGGTAATTGAAAATTACGATCCGGATATCATATGGTTCGATTCCTGGCTGGATCAAATTCCTGAAGAATACCTGCAGAAGTTTTGCGCCTATTATCTAAATCATGCAAATTCACAGGGAAAAGAGGTTGTAATTGTTCGTAAGCAGGACGATCTTCCCCTGGAGGTGAGTGTAGATGATCTGGAGAAGTCACGAAAAAATTATATTGGAGAAAAAGTCTGGATGACCGATGAGACCCTATCAAAGGGAAGCTGGTGTTATACCGAAGGTCTGGAAATAAAACCTGCCGCGGATGTTTTGCATGTTTTAATCGATATTGTCAGCAAAAACGGAGTCTTATTGTTGAACATTTCACCCAAAGCCGACGGAACCATACCACAGAATCAGAAAGAAGTTCTTCTTGCCATGGGCCAGTGGTTGGATAAATATGGGGAATCGATTTATGAAACTCGTCCATGGTATACCTATGGCGAAGGACCGGTTAAGGAACCCGAAGGGCATTTTAGCAACAATAAAGAATTTTTGAAGATAAAGTATTCCGCAAAAGATATACGATACACGAGAAATGGAGATGTTTTGTATGCTACTTTTATGGGTACTCCCGACCAAGGCAGCCGAATCCTGCTTGAATCCTTTGCGGAGCATTCGATTGGTAAAAAGTTGAAAATTGAGCGTGTACAACTATTGCAAAATGGGACCGAACTCAATTGGGAGTTACTGGAAAATGGATTGGAGGTCCAAATACCGGATAACATCGAAGAAGAAATGGCCGTGGTGATGAAAGTTGAATTGCGGGAATAAAGCTTTGCGATCTTCCAAAAAAAACAGACGGGGCAATATCCGATATTTCTATTACGGACGTTGCCCCGCTTTTTTATTCTCCCTGGTGGTATGTTTCCTCTCAGGCGGATTGCCGCTGTTATATTTTCTCTCTGATTTCCATGACCGCCTCTTCCAAACCGTCGGAGTTGGCAATTAATTTGACTTTTCCACCTTTCTTTCCGCCTTTGAGAATGACCAGGCATTTCCCGTAAGAAGCTTTCCGGTAATTGGCTTTAAAGGGTTCATGACTTCTGTTATGACCGTTACCTACTCCAATGATCTTCGCATCTCCTTCCACTTCGAAATGGATCAGGTTATCGGCCAGGGGACAGAAATTGTGGTTTTCATCCAATATGTCCACTTCAATGTATATGATATCATTGCCATCATGGCGAAGGGAATTTTCGACTGAGCTCAGACGGATGCGGGCAGGATTGTCTGCGGTCACTACCACATTTTCCGATACTTGTTGCCCATTCTTATATCCAATTGCTCTGAGTTCCCCCTTTTCATAGGGTACATTCCACTGTGGAATTTCTCCATCGATGAGCTTGTTTTCCTTTTTGCCCAAAGATTCCCCATTCAGGAACAATTCAACTTCTTCGGCATTGCTAAAACATCCTACTTCCACTTTTTCACCTTCATGTCCTTCCCAGTTCCAGTGTGGATAAAGATGGGTCACATCTTTGTCGGTCCATAGAGACTGATAGAAATAATATCCGTCTTTGGGAAATCCGCACAAATCGATTACACCGAAACTGGAAGATCTTGCCGGCCATGAATAGGGGGTTACTTCACCCAAATAATCCTTTCCCGTCCAGATGAACATTCCCATCACATAAGGTTTGTCCTTGAATGTAAGGTAACTTTGAATGCCCTGTCCAAATTCATTTCTGCTGTTGATCCTATTTTTAAATCCATCTTTATAGAGAATATCGTGTTGATGAGGAATCTGGGATTTCAGATAATATTCCCCTCTTGCCCGGAAAGGCTGTGCGGAGGAACATTCAGTAATGACCATTTTGCGGTCCGGGAATTCTTTATGGTCGGATTCCAGTATATTACTTGTGGCATAATTGTAACCGGCAATGTCCGTTTCATTAACCACATCCTCGTTCACCTCATGACTGTAATTGGACCCGTTGGTAAAGGGGCGGTAATCATATTTGTGCACAACGGCTCCAAGACGTTTGGTAATGGGGACGCCTGCAGGAGAGTATACTTCCAGGATTTCATTACCGATGCTCCACATGAATATGGAAGGATGGTTCCTGTCGCGCAGTATAAAATCCTTCAGATCCCGGTCGCTCCACCCTTTGAAATCATTATGGTACTGGTCGATGGGGATCCGGATCTTCATTCCGTTTTCCAGCCATACCATTGGGTCTTTCACTTGTTCCCAAACATCGAAGGCTTCATTCAATACCAATATTCCCATGCTGTCGCATACATCATAGAATTCTGAAGCATAAGGATTATGGGAGGTCCTGATGGCATTGCATCCCATTTCTTTAAGGATTCTGATTTCTCTTTCGTATGTGCCCCTGTAACATGCCGCACCCAAAGGACCTCCGTCATGATGCATGCATACTCCATTCAGGACAAGCTTCTCGCCGTTCAGGATAAAACCTGCATTCGAATCGTATTCCATTTTCCTTACTCCGGTATTGATCCGTTCCGAGCCTATTTTTTTTCCATTGGAATGCAGTTCACACACCATCTTGTATAAATTGGGGGAATCGGGACTCCACAGTTCGGGATTATTCAATTCCATGGTATAACTTAATTCTTTCTCCTCACCAGGATCGAGTTCTTTGGTGTCGGTGAGGGTCCCGGCTACCTCACCCTGAGGATTCAACAATTTAATGCTCAAATCGAAACTTTCCCTGGTATCGTGTTCGTTACGAACTTTTACATCGTATTTAAATTCAGCTTTTTCTTTTTCTGCCACAGGGGTTGTTACATATATTCCCCACGTAGGAATATGGAGTTTATCCCGTATTTTTAATGTTACATCCCGGTATATACCTGTACCGGTGTACCATCGGGAGCCAGGTTGACTGGAATTGTCGAGTTTGACGGTTATCAGGTTCTCTCCCTTGTAATTGATGTAGGGGGTAAGGTCATATTCAAAACTAATGTAGCCATAAGGTCGATAGCCCAGGTATTCCCCGTTGATCCAAACTTCTGATCTGCGATATGCTCCATCGAAATAAATGGATATTTTCTTCCCTTCAGAACCTTTGGGAAGTTCGAAACTTTTCCGGTAGAAGCATATTCCAGCCGGAAGCCATGCTCCCCGGCACCTGGCTGGATTGAATTTGGAAAAAGGTCCCTCAATGCTCCAATCATGGGGGAGATCCACCATTTCCCATTCCTTGTCGTTGAATTCATAATTGATGGCTTCAGGATGATCTCCTCTGTTAAACTTCCAGCCGTCATTGAAATTGTAATCCTTTTCAACTGATTCCTTTTCCTGACTGCATGCAATCATCAGAAGGGATATTAGCATCATTGGTAATGTGAATGTTTTCATTTTTTATCAATTTATTAATTTGGGTTACTTAAATGCCTGATCAATATTTCTTTTGAAGATCTGTGTTTATCGTTGAATGATGAATTTTTGCGTCTGGATTGCCTCGGTGTCTCCTACAGTAATCGAATAGCTACCTTGTTTAAGATCTGAAATATTTAATTTGGTTATATATCCATTAATTGTTTTTTGCAATACCTGCCGGCCTTCTGAGTTGTGGACCCTTAGATATTTTTCCCCCTGGGTTTTTGTTTGTATGATTAAGTGATTTACTGCGGGAACAGGAAATATCCTGAAAGAGGACATTTTGTAATCCGGACCGACCTGGCTGGTTTTCTCTTTGATCAGGGAAATGTTTATCAGGGTGTCTGTTTCCAGAAAAATGGTATCGGTAAACAATTCGTAATCTGCCTCATCAATTTGAAGGACATATTCCTGCCTTGCATTCAGATTATAGAAAACCAAAGAGCCATTTGCATTGCTTGTGGAGGGAAGACCATCCAGTAGAACTTCTATCCCGCCAGGGGTTGTATTGTCGGTGCTGAGATTCAGGCTGAGATTTGCATGTCTGGAAGTGAGCATGACCTTCAGGGTAGTGTCTGCGCTAATGCTAAAACTATCCGTTAAAGGAAAATAGTTCTGATGTTCGATTGTGTATTCGTATTCGCCGGGTGGGATATCCCTAATGATCCCTTCTCCTGATGTTCCTGAGGAACCGCTCTTATCCCTGATGCTAAAAAGGGCCCGGTAAACCGGATCTCCGGATGATTTATCGTGAATTTGAAAATTCAGGTTGGGATGATCTGCCTGAAGGGAGAATGAAAAGCTTGTATCGCTAAAGATCTTTACATTTTTCTTTTCAAAAGCAAAATATCCCGGTTGGCTTATACGAAAGTCATAATATCCAAATTTGGCATCAACAAGGTCGAGTTTTCCCTTTTCATCACAGTGATAAATCGTGTCGTTTAGCTTTATTTCAGCCCCGGGTACTGGATCCCCGTTGTTTACATCCCGGACAAAGAATTGTAAATGGTAGCGACTGTCGGCATATTTCACGGAATCTTTTTTAAATTTCAGGTACTCTACAATTTTGGCACCGATATCCAAACGGGCCTGATCGCTTACTTCGTTAGAGGCTGTAATCTCGTCATGGTCCCATACGGTAAGCACAATTGCATAGATTTGGTTGACAGGATCAATCCAGATCGATTGCCCGGTATGTCCGGTGTGAGCAATGGTTTGAGCAGACATTCCCTTTGGTCGGTAGCCGATCATCCAGATTACACCTTTCTTGGTCAGATCGGATTGTCTGGAAGTAAAAATATCGTAAAGCTCTTCAGAAAAATACCTCTCCCCCTCGTATTCGCCTTTATTTAACCACAGGGTAGCAAGTCTTGAGAGGTCCTCGCCGGTGGAAAACAATCCGGCATTACCCAAAGGACGTGAATT
>CAZQOV010000167.1:0-6248 GCA_964595055.1 uncultured Bacteroidaceae bacterium
TATGGCAAATCCGATCTTTCCCATGTTTCCTTTGGGAAGTCCTTTTTCCAGTTTTTCCCAGGTATCTCCCCCATTGGTGGTTTTGTAAATCGCAGTTTTGGGTCCACCTCCCATATAAGCGGCAACCGTACGATGATGCTGCCAGGTAGCAGCATACAAAACATCGGGATTGCGTGGATCGATCAGGATCTCTGTAGCTCCGGTGTATTCATCATCCCCAAGCAATTTTGTCCAGGTCTCACCGCCATCGGTGGTTTTAAATACTCCTCTTTCACCGCCAGGGCTCCATAACGGGCCCTGTGCAGCTACCCATATTATATCCGGATTCTTGGGATGAACAATTATATCCGAGATGTGCTCAGATTTTTTGAGGCCCATATTCTTCCATGTGGCCCCTCCATCTTCACTTTTATAAATACCATCGCCATAACCTACATGTCGGCCACCGACATTTTCGCCTGTACCCACCCAGATGGTATGTGGATTATTGGGATCAATGGTCAGGCAACCTATGGAATAAGATCCCTGACCGTCAAAAATGGATTCCCAGGTAACTCCCGCATTGAGGGTTTTCCATACTCCGCCGGAACCAACAGCAACATACCATAAGTTGTCATCTTCGGGATGGATGGCAATGTCGGCAATACGTCCCGACATGAAAGCAGGACCGATATTTCGAAGCTTAAATGCTGAAAATGTGGATTCGGTAAGAGGGTTTTTAGATTCTTCACCATTGGAATTTGTCCTGTTTCTTTGTCCAAAAGTTCCGATTGAAGACAGAATCAGAAAAGCAGATAACAGAATTAAGGAAAAGATCTTTTTCATAGATAGCTATATTGATTAATAAAATATTTAAAAAAACATATTTATAACAGATATTCAAAATGAAAGTTTATTTTTTTTGGGAATTCGGATTTTTACTGTGAGATTGACAATTTATATCAGGGAAGATCTGATATAGTATTGCAGGAGGCTGCAGAGAACAGATAAGGGATAAACCCTGACATCAATGAGCTATCCTATATCCCTCTCACTCTCTATCATATAATTAAAACTATCTCCCCGGTAAAAACCAATGTTGTACTCAACCGGCCGGTCGCCGGGATCATAAACGAGACGCTTTCTGACAAGAATGGGTTGACCTGGTTTGAGTTCGAGCTTTTTGGCCTGCGAAGCGTTTGCTCCGCTTGCGCTGATCTCTTCTTTTGAAGTCTTTACCGGAGTGGAATAGTCTTTTTCCAGGATCTCATAAAGTGGACGGGTGAAGTCTTCTTTCCCGGTAAGTCCAATTCGTGGATGGAAATAAGAGATGAAATGAACGAAGGGACGTTTGTCGGTTCCCCTCAGTCTTTCCATTTTCAAAACTTCGATTTTTTCTGAAATTCCGAGAAAATTAGCCACTTCTTTTTCAGGGATACACCATTCAACATTGATCTCATAATTCTTGATCTTTATTCCTTTGGCTTTCATTTCCTGTGAAAAAGATAACCAGCTTTTTAATCGGGTATCAACATTTGGCTCTGCAAAGCGGGTTCCTACGCCTTTTTTTCTGACAAGCACCCCTTCATAGACCAATTTATTCGTGGCCTGCCGGAGCGTATTCCTTGATATTCCAAGTTGTTTGGCAAGTTCCACCTCATTGGGTAATAACTGTCCATTTTTATACTCCTCCAGATCCGCCATTTTCCGGATCAGATCCTCCACCTGCGAGTGCAGGGGAATGTTACTCTTGTGATCAATGGTGAGTCTCATCCCGGTTTTATCTTATTCCGTAATTTACTTCAAATTTAATATTCATTACCGAATTGCTGAGCTTTATTATGGGCTTTTTTCATTTCTCCTTCTCCGTCAAGGAATACTTTTTCCTGAGCTCTTGGAGCTTAACATGCAATCCCATCCGATTGATTTTAAGAATCAAGTTGCTGCAGGGCGAAGGCATAGGCGCCAAGTGCTATGGCCTGACTTGCACCGAGTTTTGAAAGTCCTATACCATTTCTTGGCAGGTTGTCATATTTGATTGTTCTGCCACTGCCGGGTACACGAACTGCATTAATGCTTCCTTCAGCAAATTTTCTGAATTCTGATGGGTCTTCGAGATTATACACTTTATAAGATAAGCGAGGAAATACATTTCCTTCATAATCGGTATATGTCCGGTTTATTTCCTCAAACATGGCTGGCGCAAAGAGATCCCAGGCGGCAGTGATTCCTCCTCCGAGAACAACCAAGGCATCAATCAACGAAATAGCGTTTGCTACTGAATTGCCCAGGCTTTTGCCAAATTGCTGAAAGGAAGTTCTGGCCGCCTCAACAAATCCATCGGAAGTCCCATTTGCAATAGCGTAAATATCTCTGGGCATCAGGTTTTTATCAACAGGGATGCCCGCTTCTTCTGCATAAACTCTTTGTATCGCTCTGGTACTTACGCTTTCCTCTGCATTCCATCCCGGATCCCAGGGGTTCAGTGTATTATGGATCTCTGCTCCACTGGAACTGTTCCCAACCAGCATTTTTTTGTCCAGAACAATCCCGGCGCCGAATCCTGTACCAAGCGTAAAACCAATTAAGCTGTTATATTGTTTGAGACTGCCGGACTCTTTCAAGCGTTTATTTAATTCGGGTAAATAGCCTGCCAGTGCCTCGCCATAAGCAAATAAATTTCCATCATTATTAATGTAGACCGGAATCTTAAAGTGATCTTCAAGCATGGGACCCAGAGGAACGTCTCCTGTGAATGCCTTGAAATTTGGGAGATTCCCAATGATCCCTTCCGGATAATCAGCCGGACCGGGAAAGGCAAAACTAATAGCCTCAGGATCTCCCTTCAGATTTTTCTTTACTTCTTCAAACCCAGCTATCATCATATCCAGCGTCTTCTGCAGGTCCTCAGGAAAAGCACGCTTGCTTATCGGTTCAATGATTTCCGTATTTGACCGGATAGCGGAAAAAACAAAATTGGTCCCCCCTGCATCCAGGGTCATGATCATCCGTTTGTCTTCATAAGTATTTGTATTCATAATTTTTAGTTATTTGTGTTTGTATGTATATGACTTAAATATTTGTGCTAGCCGGTTTTGTTTTTGTTGCATAATAGGTAGCAAAAGTTATTGATATCAGAGCAAACCAGAGGAAGACCATTGTAGGTAAAAGTTGAGCAACCGTGTCCGACAACTGAAAGTCATCTCTTACATAAGCTGTGGCATCTCCAACAAGGTCGACAAAGCCCATCATATAAAATGAAATGAATACCGGGAGTAGGTTCTTAAGTGAATTTTGTTTTTTCATATATCTTTTAAATGATTTGAATATTATGCATTGGATCTGACAAATGCTTTTACTGTTGCACATTTTTTTCCTACAGAGGGACCGGAGGGCCTGATGGTATATTTCCCGACTGCTGCAGGAACAATAAAGGTTTCTGCATAATGAACATGGAAAGGTTCGAAAGAATTCTCAGGGCTTTCAACAACGATTTCCTCCCCCTCCACCAGGGTGATTACATTCACTCCATTGTTGGTATTATGAGAAACAGACCCTGTAAACCAGTGACGTCGGGTTTCAATAAATTCTCTTTCATGAAGTCCTGTTTTTTCTTCAGTCCACCCTTCACCTTCAGCTATTTTTTCAACTTTTGGAAGCAGATTCTCACTTGTCCACCCGGAAGTTCTGTCCCATTGAATGTTTTTCAAGCCATGGTCCACATTAATGGGGCGTGGTTTTCCATCCAGATTTTTCCTTCCCCAATCATATAGCTTGAAGGTGAAAATATATGGAGTGGCACTTATTTCCAGCACCATGCTGTTTTTCCCTGAGCAATGAATGGTACCAGCAGGAATAAGGAAATGATCATGCTTTTTTGCCGGCCAGTTTTCAACGTACAAAGAAGGATCGAAAGGGGAACCTTCTTTTTCAGCTATCCTCAGCTCCTTTTCCATTTTCTCTCTGTCCACTCCTTCTTTCAGGCCAAGATATACGGAAGCATCAGCCTCAGCATCCATAAGGTAATAACTCTCATCCTGTGTATAATGCATGCCGAAAGTTTCCTGGATATATTCCGTAAGCGGATGTACCTGTAAGCTCAGATTTCCTCCATCCATGGTATCCAGAAAATCAAAACGTATTGGGAATTCATCTCCGAAGCGTCCGTGAACAGCAGGACCAAGAAGGTTTAAAGTTTGAAAAAATACTACATTTATGGCCGGGATCTCCAGTTTTGTTTCTCCGAATTTCAGCAATAGACTGTTTTCTTCCGGAACACAATTAAAGCACCAGGCATAATTTTCCTCCTCCCTGTTGAGGTCAAAATTATCTTTCATCCATTGGCCTCCCCAGGGACCGGGATCGAAAAAGGGAACCACACTAAATGGCTGATGTGCAGCTTTGCGAATTCCTTCCATTATCGCATCTGAAGATACCAGCTTTGGCCGGTTTTCATCATTGGTGTCCAGGACATAATCCCATTTATGTGCGGTCTTTTTCTTTAACCGATCGCAGACACGCCAGTCTACAAAAAAACCTCTCTTATATTTTAGTTCTGCACTTTCAGTCCGGTTGTTAATCCCAAGATTGTTCACAAGGTTTTGTCGCATTCTTCTCTGAATCTCCCACCGGGCCATGTCGGCATATATCATCACATCCGGCTTGTCCCAGACCAGAGAAGCTCCGTAACCAAAAATCACCACCATCGAATCCTTAACATCCGCAACCTTCATCTGCATTTGAGCCAGCTTTTCTTTATCCAGGAAATCCATCATATTAAGCCTTGTCATATAGCCAAAAACCCGGTCATCAGTGACATCAGAGCAGGTCATTTCCCTGATGGATTCCTCTTCTTTAAAAGCATCCAAAGTGTCAAGTAAAATATCCGGCTGAATGTGGTTTTTAATCTGTTCTTTTAAATCATCCAATAATACCCCCTGATAGGTCTCAACAATTATTATCCTTCTGACAGAAGGGTTCTCGCCGGAGAACTTTTTTACTTCCCGGCTTATCGATTCCCAGCCGGCAAAGCACTCTTTTTCTTTGTCTTTTACCTCTATGAAAGGCTCTTTATTAAAACTTTTAGCAAACTTCATCCTTAATATTTAATAATTATCATTCTGTGCCAATTCAGGGTTAATATCCAATTCTCGCTGGGGTATCGGGAAAGCATAGATCAAGTTTTAGTGAAAATGTTCATACATATGAACAAATGTAACGGATAAATATGAGAAAAAAAATTAAATGATATTAATAATTTGTATAAAAAAACATATTATGGACTGCTTAAGAATGCCATTATGAAGGATTTGAAGTTTCCGAAATTCAGGTATTCCTATTCTTTCTGTCGAGCCTTATGGGAATGTTTTCGCGTAACTTCTTTTATTCTTCTGTGAATTCGGTTGAATGGGCTAAATGTGCCGGTATAGTTTTTATTCGGATATTTGTAAAGGACAAATTTAACTTCCACTCATGGGACACTAAAATCTTTGATTTAGGAATACTTTTCTGTAAGAGCTTAACTGTTAATTGATTTTTAGTTAGCTCTTTGGTTTTGAATCCATTTATTCATTAAAAAAATAGTCAAGGTTTGTTTTACCCGTATTTATAAAAAATTTTATCTCTGGTCTATTGGCACAAAAATGAATTTTCCCATATCTTTAAGCCTGGTTTAAAAAAGAATTGAATATGCTATCTGACCCTAAAGGCAATCCGGCATGCCAAAGACTTCTGAAGTTAAATTATGAGTTAAAAAAAGAAAACCAGGTCCTCAAGGAAAAGGTCTCCAAATTAAGTGAAAAAACTACACATACCATAAGCCAACACGAAAAGACAATAATCCAGGATGATTATTCTCCAAACTTTCTTTCATATGAAACATTTAGCTCTGATATTATTCATTCAGATAGAGACCAATCCGAAGAAAAATTAGAATCATATTTAAAAAAACTACCTCTGCCCTGTCAATCCATAGATGAATATGGGAAATTAATTTATGTAAATCCTGCCTGGTTAAATACCCTGGGGTATTCATGGAGAGAGGTTATCGGACAATATTTTGGACATTTCTTACATCCTGAATCCCTGAAATCCTTTGAAAATGAATGTTTTTCAACTCAGGATACCCACATCTTCCGAAATCTTCAATTTTACATCAGGCAAAAAAACGGGAGATACATCAGCGCCTCATTTGGCGGGTATGTGGAATATCATGAAGACGGAAGTTTTCTAAGAGCAAATTGTTATTTTCAGGATATTACGAAATTTAA
>CAZQOV010000168.1:0-1931 GCA_964595055.1 uncultured Bacteroidaceae bacterium
CAGGCTGATCAGGATGCCGATGCAATTGGGGGTACAGTAAACCTTCGTTTGGGTGAAGCTCCTGCAAAAAGAAAGATTGATTTTATGGTGCAGGGAGGATATGCAAATATTTCAAAAGATTTTGGAAATTATAAATTAACAGGTGGCTTTAGTGATCGCTTTTTTAACCAAAAAGTAGGATTAAATTTCCGGATCCTTCATGAAAAAAAGCAATTGGCCTCTGAGATATACAATGGTGGTTATAATGAAACTTTTACTGAAATTATCCGGGATGAGCTCAATAATCCTGTTGATACCGTCTTTCGGATCAGAACCACATCTTATTCTTTAACAGAAAGAAAGCAAAACCGGACCCGGACTAACGGTACACTTATTCTGGATTATAATTCGGACTGGTGGGATGTTAAGTTTTTTAACCTGCTGGGAACCAATGAGGATTTTACTATTAACAGGACACACCAGCGGACTCTCAAGACAGAAAGAAGAGATTATCACCAGAACATCGGAGAATGGAATGCGGGCAATCTCACCCGTACTCATACAATTCAAAACAAATTTGTTTTCGGCTCATCAGTATTACGTGTCGACGGATCAGCAACTATTGCAGAGGTGGAAAACAGGGGGCAAAATTTTGCTTTTTTTGAAGAGACTGGACTTAGTTTGCCGGAAAGATCATTGGTTTATGCCGATCCCATTGATATTATTGCTGATTATCCTGCAGCCGGATTCGATTCCCTGGATGTTAATCAGGCTTACTTGAATAGAATGGCCTGGGACGAAACCCGACTTAGCGATAAAAGTTATAATGCAAGACTTGACTACGAGTTGAATTTCGAATTATCTGAAAAAATTAGTGGCCGATTCCAGACCGGAGGGAAATATCATCAACTAATCCGGGAATCGGATAGGGATTCCCGTTACAGCGGATTGGATTACGGGGGAATGCAATACCGACGCCAACATCTTGCAGGTCTATATCCTGAAAAAATAACCGGCTATAATAACAACGGTATCATTGCCACACCTTTCCTTGATGAGAATTACCAATCAGACAATTTTCTCAAAGGATTGTATAATCTGGGCTGGGGAGCTGATATTGATTTTTTGACCGAAATGCAGGACGCTTATCGCGCCGGTGGCGGAGATCAAACCCGTTATTTTCTGGATGGAGTTTCCAGTTATAATGTGGATTACGAGGCTTCTGAGAGGAAACTGGCGGGATATGCAATGGTTGAATTTAATTATGGAAAATGGTTGATGCTCCTCCCGGGTATTCGTGTCGAACAAAATGAAACGGAATACAGTGCTTATGAAATTGTTACTGCTTTTGATCCAACCGGTGTTGAAGGAGAGCCTGAATATGTAACCACAAAACGTGAAAATTTGTTATGGTTTCCTTCTGTCAATGTAAAGTTCAGTCCATTCGATATTTTTAATATCCAGGCAGCAGCTTATAAAAGTACATCCCGTCCGAGTTTCAACCAGATATCACCAATGATCATCTATAGTCCGGGAGCGAGTAATTTTGTATCTAACCATCCCTGGCTTGAGCCTGCGTTGGCATGGAATTATGATCTGGGTTTTGCCGTCAAACATAATAAATTTGGGCTCTTCACCATATATGGTTTTTATAAAGAGATCGACGACCTGATTTTTGGAATGAATAATTATAAACCATCCAAAAAGGGTCAGATTGTTGGTGGTCCTGAAGATCTTGACGACAGATTACTGGGGATGGAGCATTATGATCCTAACTATGTGGGAGAAGCTACATTTACAAATTTGCCTTTTAATAATCCCGAGAAGACCTATGTAAAAGGTGTTGAGCTCTCCTGGCAAACAAGTTTCTGGTATTTATCCAATGTTTTAAAAGGTCTGGTGCTCGATATTAATTACACCATGCTGTCAACGAAAACAAGTTTTCCCTATTT
>CAZQOV010000168.1:2031-3902 GCA_964595055.1 uncultured Bacteroidaceae bacterium
TAATCAATTTTATTTACTTAACTAAAATCATACTGCTATGAAAATTAAAATTTACTTTTTATTTATCCTGGGCTGGATATATACATTTGATAGTCAGAGCCAGGAGGTTGTAAGCATTCCTGGCGGAGCTCAAAATGGAGGATTACTGGAATCCACAATAAATACGGATGATGCTGCGGTTGGAACAGACCGTATTTATGAACTGGAGCGTGGCCAGTTTTACCTGATGCACGCGGGTATTAACGTAGATAATCCCGGAGGCTCTATTACTATCCGGGCGGAGGAAGGAGATGGTCCTCTGCCGGTTATTGTCATGCAGCCGCTGAATGAGGTGAATGTAACACCGAGTGTCGTGAAAAGCAGCCTTTACCTTGAAAGCATTCAGTGGCAAGTTATGCCAACGAATCGTGCCTGGATTGGCGAAGCGCTTATTGATATTTCCGGTGTAGACTGCAAGTTGGATGTAAGAGGATGTTTCTTTGAAACCGCACATGGATTGGATGCAATTTTCAAGATGGCGGATGTGGAGTCCGGTGCGGTAGCTAAGATCAGGGACAGTTATTTCAGGGATATGGACCGGAAGGCTAACTGGTGGAGCGGCCGGGTTATTGATTTTCGAAGCACAATGGCAGATACCATTATTTTTGAAAATAATACAGTAACCGGTTCACAGCTCACCATCCTTCAAAACAATGCACTTTGTGATTTTGCACTTATAAATCATAATACTTTTATAAATGGCAGCAAATATCCCTTCCTTAATGTAAATTGGAAAACTTTGTTTGTTACCAATAACCTGTTTGTTAACGTAAACTGGACTGGAGAGGATTTTGAGAATGTGGCCAGTGGCGGACAGGATCCGGATGCCCTTCTGATGGGACTTGTTGGATTGGATACAATTACGAATGCTATTGAACTCCCTGACAGATACCTTGATGGTCAGGGAAATATTACCAGCGAGCTGGATGATTTTTCAGACCTGGTATGGTATGCTGCAGACAATGTGGTGGTTCATAGTGCTACACTTGATAACTACTACAATGGTGGATTGAACGACAACCCTGATTTTAATGCTCCGGAATCTTATCTCACATGGAATCAGGAAATATATGGTTCCGGTCCCTTTCAGGTTCGAAATGTTCCTGCAATATGGATGAACGAAAGGACTACTGAACTGGTAAATGACTATGATAATATTATCTCGGAGAATAATAGTTTGTATGAAATGAGCATAGCTGAGCTCGGTCTGGGCACTGAACCCATGCCGCAGGATGTGGCAGATGTCTATATTCAATTCAACCGACACCTTTATGGAGTTCCGGGTGTAACCATGCCTACCGATGAGGAATTCCTCATCACCTATTTTGGCGATTACGATCCAAATACCATCCCTGGTGTGGGCGGTGAAAATTCAAAGGAAGGGGGTATTGTGTTGTTTTCTGATCTTACAGAGGACTTTTCCTATACAGCTAACCTGGTTTCACAAAGCGATGGCCTTCCCATTGGCTCTTTGTTGTGGGACGATAAAACCTATGATTTCGATGCTTCCTTTGAAAGTATTCAATCGGTATACAGCGGGGGAGCATTGCTTGATGTGGATGAGTTCAGTCTGATTACATCAACCAATCAAAACAAGTATGCCGGCAAACTACAGGTGCAATGCTATCCGAATCCGGCCCGGGAAAAGGCAACGATCCGTTTTTCACTTCAAACACCTGCCCATGTCAATCTTAGTATTTATGATCTGACAGGCAAGCTGGTTGTGAATCTGCTGAATGAACAAAGACCTGCAGGAATGACGCAAACGGAATTCGTCCCTTCAGAAGGGAGTAATGTGTATATTTATCGTTTAACTACCGGTAATTATTCCA
>CAZQOV010000168.1:4002-6106 GCA_964595055.1 uncultured Bacteroidaceae bacterium
TTTGTCAACCATTTTGATAAAGCGAGTGTGCCTGATATTACACGGATTGAAACTAAATTATGGTTTTATTATCTGGCCAGCCGTTATATCGATTCGGGATTTGAAGCCTTACACTGGGGTCAAATTGATTTAACAGGAACAAGAGATCAGCAATGGGATAACTGGTTTGAACTTATTGGAAAGGTAAGGGAATATGCGAATAAGCATTCCCGGCGGAAATTTGTGCTGCATGATGCACACACTTCAGTTGGCTATATCAGAGATGGTAAACATTTGCTGGATTTTCTTTCCTACCCTTTGCGAATACAGGAAAGTGAAGATGCCTATTTTGAGGGGATACTGAAAGTGGACTACCCGGTGGAGGAGCAATGGCAAAAAAGCATCTATCAGAAAACCAAAGGAGGGGTTACTCCCAGTGGCTGGATATGTGACAGGATGCCCTATCTGGTTGAGTTTGATAATTTTGAGATAAGCAGTACACCCGGTAAACGAAGCGATGTTACTGATCCATATATATGGGGGTATGATGAAATTACCTGGTTCAGTTTGAAAGATATCGATGATCAAAAAAAGTGGCTCGAATATGCTTATGATTGGATCAGGCAGAATGATCCGGCTGGCCATTTGCAAATGCCGGTAACTCGTGTGGTCGTAGATGGTGTTACGGAAAGGCATAAGTACAAGGCAAATATAAAGAGTAAGGGCTGCAAACAGGGAACAGGACTGGAAGAAAAAATCAAAGAACTTTGGGCAGAATATTAATATCATAATTGATGTAAATACCACTCTG
Organism: uncultured Bacteroidaceae bacterium; assembly: GCA_964595055.1. Lineage (GTDB taxonomy): Bacteria > Bacteroidota > Bacteroidia > Bacteroidales > CAYRTD01. Next base: position 4,793 of record CAZQOV010000168.1, read on the forward strand.
TATGAATGCCAGAGGATTTGCTTTAGGTTCTGGCAATTCGATTGCAATTATGTTCCTGTTGAAGGTTTCTTAGCCATGGTCGAGGCAGCCAAAGACATTAGAAAAAATGAAAACGGGGTAGATATTCGGAAATATTGATTTCAAGTTGAGAAGATTAAATGATTTAAGATTTTAATACATGAGATACTTTAAAAAATATTTAGTGGGTTTTGCAGCAATTGCTTTATCAATTGTTTCCTGCACGGAAGATAATAATACTACAGAATATTCTTTCAATGGTTCCATCTCTGAAGAGGTATTGCATAATTATTTATCACGTGCAATTACGCAGGGAGAATTATGCCAGACAGCTAGTGACGAGGAATTTTATGAAAACATAAGAATGTTAAAAAATATAGGGGCCAAGTTCATTGGAAGAGCAGGCTTTGTCTGGACACCTCTCGTCCCGGATGAAGAACATTTTAATTTGATCGGGAAACGTGCAAGTCAGGCGCATGAAGCCGATCCCGAATTCATGCTTCAATGCTGTTTGTTTGAAGCTGTTTTTCATAGCAGTAATGAGTTAACCGATTACGGAGTTGATCAGATCCCTGTACCTGCCTATGTTTTTAGGGAATTTAATTTACCGGTTGAAAACCGGAATTTTGATTACCAGGCAATGCTTTATAATTCTGATAAGCTAAGCGATAAAGATTACCTTTATCATGATCACTGGGTAAAAGGTGCTTCCGTACCGGATCTGGCCGCTATTGAAACCCAGATGTATTTTTTCTACCGGGCCACACGCTATATAGATGCGGGTTTTGAAAGCATTCACTTTGGTCAGATTCAACTGATGAACGACAATGACCCCGAGAACAGGATTTTATTTGAATTGGTTGACAGAATCAGGGATTACGCCAAAGAAAATGCCCGAAGAAATTATGTATTGTTTGACGCACATGTACCTTTTGCACATGGCAGCAACAAACCGCATGGTATTATTGATGAGGACGGAAATTTGCTGTTTGACTTCCATTCTTTTCCTACCAGAGCTAAGGAAATATGTGGTAAACCTTATGAAACGAAGCTGGAAGTGGGACACTATGATGCCATTTATAAGAACAGCATGGGAGGTATTACGCCAAGTGGGTGGAAGTGTGAGTCGCTCCCGTATTTGGTCGAACTGGATAATTCCGGAGCATCCAATCCGGGAGTATGCGGGGGTGAAGAATGGTGGTGGCCATGGGGCAGGGATGAGATTTCATGGTTTGCCCATTGCAGCGAGGAATACCGCAACTACTGGCTGGAGTATGCTCATGACTGGATAAGAAA
>CAZQOV010000169.1:0-5771 GCA_964595055.1 uncultured Bacteroidaceae bacterium
TACATGGCACAGGCAAACATAAAATCCTGCCACACCAGTATGCCATGAGAATCACACAATTCATAAAAAATATCATCCGGGTAAATTCCCCCGCCCCATATCCGTAACATATTCATGTTTACACTGATAGCGTTAAAGACAAGTTCTTCATATTTTTTTGGGTTTATTTCAGAAGGGAAATACTCAAGAGGGATTACATTAGCCCCACGAATATAGATATCCTGTCCGTTTATCCGGAACTGAAATGACGACCCTGCTTTATCCTCTTTTGTCAGAAGTTCAACTTTCCTGATACCAATTTTTTGAGTGATGGAATCAACAATAACTCCATTTTTATACAGGGTTATTATTATTTCATACCGGTAGGGTTCTCCATATCCGTGAGGCCACCATAGTTCGGGGTTTTTTATTTTTATCAATTCTTTGGAAATAATTTTCCCCGATGCGTTTACAGGAATATCCCGGATTTTCTGGTTTCCGGCCTGAATGGTGAGCTGGTAATTTGCCTGATCGAAGATTGCCAGCTCATAATTGACCTCCAGGCAGGCCTCATTATCGGAGATATTGGCCGTGTTGATGTCGAGTTTTTTAATCACTGAAGTGGTATGGAAACAAAGTTTTACTTCTTTCCAGATGCCTGATGTCAGGAGACGGGGAATCCACTTCATGCCATACATATAAGATGCTTTCCGGGTAAAAGGACTCAGCTTTTTTTCTGCTTCATCATGGTATACCGGAAGCTTATATGGCAATTTATTGTAATCGGTAAGGGCTGTATAATAAGGGGATTTGAATAAAACTGAGATAGAATTAATTCCCCTTTTTAAAAAGTCAGAAATTTCAAAATTCCAGGGAATGTGCATGTTATGGGTAGAAAGAATCGGAACCCCATTCAGCCGGATCTGCGCATAGGTGTCGAGGCCGTTAAAAACCAGTTCACAGGCAAGACAGGAATGGCTATCTTCATTTATTTCAAAGTCTGCACGGTATTCCCAATCCTCTTTCTCTATCCATTGAAGATCTTCTGCATTAAGACCAAAAAAAGGATCAGGGATCAGTCTGTTTTTGTAAAGATCGGTATGAATACATCCGGGTACAGATGCAGGATGCCATTTTTCAGATCCTTTCTTCCGAAACTGCCAGTTTTCGCCGGAAAGTATGATTTCTTTTTTGGGCATTATGATTTATCTGTGAAAACTTTCACCAATAAACTCAAGTCCTTCTATTATATGGGTTCTCCAGTATGTCCAGTTATGTGCCCCGTTTCTGATCCTGAATTCGTGCTGGATATTCCTGTCCCTCATTTCCATATGCAGGGTTGAATTTCCTTTGTAAAGAAAATCATCATCCCCACAATCGATATAGAAGCGGACTTTCTCTAATTCATCTGCCGGTAATTTTCTAACCAGTTCAATAACCGAATTGTTTTTCCAATGGGCATTTATTCTTTTATTATTATCCTCGTGGACATATAAGTTTCCAAATAACCTTTGATAGCGATCCTGACTCATGGCAGTTATTTCTTCATCGGTATAGACCGCTGCACTGAAAGCTGCGCAGGCAGCAAAAATTTCCGGGTGATGTAATGACCAGATTAAAGATCCGTAACCGCCCATAGAAAGTCCGGCCACAGCCCGAAAATCTTTCTCCGCCCGGGTATTGTAAGTTTCATCAATGAAGGGAATGAATTCCTGGATAATCATGTCTTCATATGGAACTTTTCCTGCGATATCATTAATATACCAGCTAACTCCTGCATCAGGCATCACAATGATCATGGGAGGTATCTTTCGTTCTGCTATGGCGTAATCGGCACTCAGATGAACTTCCCCGAATTGAATCCAGGCAGATTCATCATCGGTGTAACCATGTAACAGGTAAACAACTGGATAATCGCGTTGAGAGTTTTGATAACCAGGAGGAAGGTAGATGGCATAGTTTATTTTTTTTTTGAGCCTTTCACTTTCCATACTCATACCCTCAAGGACAGTACCTCTTGTTGTAAAAACAACAGGATTCTGTGATTGTGAATAGATGTTTAAAGAAAGTATCCCTAATATCAGAAAAGATAAATTTTTCATTTTCATTCGTTAAGGTAAGGTTTATGAATAATAATTTTTTTTATGGGGACAGGGTAATTGCCGAATGAGATAATCTGAAGCAGATGTTTTCCGTTTCTCAGACCCTGTACCAGCCATGCCTTTTTTCCCTGGAAGTCGGATGTAATATAGTCATTTGCATGAGTATAGGTTTCCCATTCGATCGTATATCCTGGTTGAATATCTATGCCTGTTCTGTCCCATGCTTGTTTGATAAACCAGTCTTGAGGCTGAATAACAATCTTTCCTGAGTTGGAAACAAAAGTCATTTTGTTTGTTCCTGCCCCATCAAATCCTGAAACGGAACCATGTAAGTCAAAAGTAAAGCGATTAAGTGAATCGTCTCTGCTGGTTAATTTTAGTACCCAGTTTTCTTCCTCAAGCTCATTGTGATTTTCAAGGTGATAGATGGTTCCTGTTTCCCATGGCCAGTTTATTTTTTTGTCATGGTTGGGGCGGGAATGAAAGTATCCATCCTGAAAAGTAGAAGGAGGATATCCGTTTATAAGAATTCGGAATCGCTGATCTTCAGGAATGGAATCTTGCATAATGACTTCAACCGCATTGCCTTCAAAATAATAGTCCATTCTGTTTACATCTTCCTGAAAACGAAGGTTGAGGGTGTCGGTTAAGGAATAGGGGTTTTTATCGGGTAAGTCAACCGGCTTAAAATACCCCAGCAACAGGGTAGCCAGTAACTCATTCCCTTTTTTATTTAACTGTTGGTTTCCTTGATTTAGCAATGAGCCCGAGGATAAATTATGTTTTTTCAGATAATCGCTCCAGGAAGTTCTTATATTGGCAAACTCGACTTTATTTTCTTCACAAAACCGCGGAATAAGATGAAAGGACATGGTATCGGACCATTGATCTTCCCCCATAAAAGGATCATTCCAGACCAGCATTTCGGTTGAGCTTCGGGACCGGATCATCCTGATGATTTTTTCATAATGAAATGCCGGTCCGTTTGCATGGAATATTACAAGATCAGGATATTCCGGGAAAATGTCAAAATTCAGGGTTTTTCTTAAGTTTTCTAAGGAAAAACCTTCAATGGATTTATTTATCAGACGAACATCAGCTGAAGGATATCGCGCTGAAAGACTATCCTCAAGGATTATTGTCCAATTTTGTTTACTAAGGGTTTCACCATAGATAATTATATTTACTATCTGAGGTTTATTAACTGTGCTGTTTGTCAGTTTATGTACTGTCCTCGACATATATTTCCCATATTCATCTTGCGTGCGGTAACACCAGGGATGATATTTCTGTCCGTAAAGCTCGATAAAAAAGAGGGCCCAGAACAGGATGATAAAATGTAGTTTTTTTTTCAAAATGTATGACTTCTATAGGTTTGAACCTCCATGTATAACAGATTCTAACTTTCTATCCGGATTCATTGAAGCATTCGAATCCTTTTGGGTTTTGGCCAATTTCCGGAAATTCCAAAATTGACTCATTTTTCATGTTATTCCAGAGAAGTTCCGAAATATTCGGAATAATCGGATCAAGTTATCAAAATTTTTCTTTTGATTTCGAAAAATTTCTTTCCTATTTCATAGAAAAGAATGAAAACCGAATATATTCTCTCCATCCTTCCCGGAAATACTTATTTTTATACCGCTAATGTTTTCCCTGCCGGGTTTAGCCGGAAAACCTTCTACCTGAATGTACCTGAAACTTCGGTAGGTAAAGGAGGGCTGCCAGGTCTCCATACCTGTACCTTTTAAAATATAGCGATCGGTAGCTATGGCAGACCTGTGAGGATCACGGCGCACTGTTCCGTCATCATGCAGTAATTCCCCAAATTTCATGGTAATGGTATCACTGTTTTCCCCCTCAACTTTTAGACGAGCAAAGCCAAGCATATTTATTCCCATATCATAAACAAAAATCCCTGGTTTTACCTCCTTAACAGTAACCGGAATGATGATATCCCTAACTTTAGTAATAGGTTCTTTTTGAGCGGATAGCAAAAAAGTATCCTGCCGTATTTCCTTAACTTCATACCATTTAGAATCTTCAAGTCCGGGTTCATTCCATAATGGAATTTCCAAACGTGCATCGTAAGTTTCTCCCTGGTCAATGGAATTATGAATAATGGGTGAGGGGTAGCCTCTCCAGCTTTTATCGGTGATCAGTGTCTGTTCTTTCCCGTTCTTATAAATGATGTGTATTTGAGCAATTGCTCTGAGAATTCCTTTAGAATGAGTTTGACCATTCTTCCAGCCAGGTCCGTCCGACCACCACTTGTTTCCGAGAAGTATACCGGCAGCATTTTCTCCTTTTACAAGAAATTCAGTAATGTCATAAGTCTGATATGGAATACCCTTTTTAAAGTCTGTCCGGCTTTGGGTGAAAATATCATTTCCAATTCTCTCACCATTAAGGTATAAAATATACCCCCCCAGCCCTGAAATATATACTCTGGCTTGCTTTATTGGTTTTTGGACCGCAAATTCTTTTCTTAACATGATGGATCCGGGTTGCAAATGACCATCAGGGGGTATACTCCTGCTTTCTTTTTCAGGGGCAAAGCTTATCCAGTGTGCTTTCCAGTCGTCTTTTTCCAGTAAACCGGTTTCGAAAAATGCTTCACTGGTATTCGTGCTCTCCCTTCCATAGTTATCCTTAATAAAAACCTTCCAATAATATTTTTTCCCAGATTCCAATTTTCTTCCTTTATATGCAACAAGATTGGTTTGACTGGATTCCTCCCATCCGGAATTCCACATATCTGCTTTGGAAAACGTCAGGAGATCCGGTTCGGAGGCTACAAGTACAAGGTATGATTGCTGGCGGGCATTATTAAGACTGTCGGATAATTTCCAGGAAAAACATGGAGCAGGAACATCAATACCCAAAGGATTTTCAGAATATTCAGTCTGCAGATCGAATATGTTCAATGAGGCTTCCTCCTTCCTGCATGCCTGTAAGCTAAGTATACAAGATAATAGGAATGGGATGAGTTTACTCATTTTATTAATGGTCTTTGATCGTTCAGATTCCTTTGATTAACTAAAAGTTTTATCAAAGCCGCCTGTGTTTATTAACGCACAATTCACCTGTATGAAAGCAGATTCGTGCAAATGTTCAGTATAAATAATCATGAATGAATGAAGCTAAAATAATAATTAAAATCCAAATGCTTTTAACCATTTTTCATCAGGAATGATCATTTTTCTGTTTTTAAGATCGAAAAGTGCTGCGGTGAAAACTGCTTTACTAAAGACTGTGCCGTTCAGATCTTTCATCACCTGATCGAAAAAAAATAGTTTTGAACCTTTCCTTCGGCTTGTCGTTTCTATGATTACTTTCTGACCAACCCTAAGCTCATTACTGAATCTTACCGTTACTTCCAGGATGACAGGTCCAGTGTTATGTTCGTTAATGCTTTCTTCTCCCAAATCACTTTTTTGAAGGATATCCCATCTGGCATCTTCGTAAAGTCGTAAATAATTGGCATTATTAACATGACCGTAATTATCGAGTAAATCTTTGGTGACAGTAAATTCGTATGAAAACGGCATTTTATAATTTTTTGTGTGTACTAATTTGTATCATCAAATCACGAGTGTCCGGTTAAAACTAATTTGTAATATTTTACTTAACGGAATATCTGTAAAATACTCAATATATGAAACTTACATTAATCGTGTCTATAAATAT
>CAZQOV010000170.1:0-5752 GCA_964595055.1 uncultured Bacteroidaceae bacterium
AGCGACGAGGAGGATGAGGGTTATGTTGAATGATAATGATTTGACAATTTCAGTTCATAAAAAAAGTGGGTCTAAGCTAAAAACAAATGAAGATTTTGACATTAAATAACTCATAATGAAATTCATTATTTTCCTGCTATCATTAACACTTATACTACTACCTTCATGCAAGACCCGCGATAAGGGAAAAGAAAAACCTGAAAAGAAAATCGAAGAACCTGACAGAGAAAAGATGGCCGAGCCGGCAATTAAACTTCAGGAATTTAAATCGGATGAATATAATTTTAATTTAAAGTATCCTGTCGACTGGACCTATGAATCCTTTAGACCTGCAAGCGATCAGTTCATCTTGAATTTCTTTGAAAAAGAAAAGAGAAATAAGCTTGACTTGCCAGTCCTGGTACATACCCGTGCCGACAATTCTTTTATAGGTTTATATCCTGAAGGATATGCCACCGAACTTCCAATGGGAGCATCAAGAACCTTAACTGATGATGAAATTGAATGGATAACTTTCCCTCTGAATAGAGAAAAATCGGAAGTTTTCACGCTTGAAAACGGTCAGGCCTGGGCCTATTTCCTGGTACCCTCCTCTCCCCCAACAGGCTGGGATGAATATGGATTTATTTTTGCACAATCTGCAATACAGGATTTTAAAATGATCTGCCTGCACGGCGAAACCGGAGAAAAAAAATCCACTCAGGATTGCGATCCTAATGGATACATTGAATTCGATCAAATAATCTCATTTTTTATTTATCCGAAAGATCTATGGGAAACAAGTCTAAGGTTTTCTCCCTTATAAAGAAATGTCAAAAAGGAAGGAATTTTGTTATGACCATAAAGAATCGATCTGATTACATAAAATACAGGTTATCACGTGCAGAGGAATCCTATAGGGATGCAAAAACACTAAACCAATACTACCTTTAAATAAACCATGGCATTAGCAGTGTGCGCATATCCGGAATTGAAAAATGATGATTACACTGAAATACAAAAGTTCCGAAAAGAGCATGATGAATACTATTCAGTAATTGAACCTCATTTCTCATTTGTATTCCCCGTTGAAGGTGTTAAACAAGCTGAGTTTATTGAGGAAATAGAGAAAAAGTCCGAAGGATTTGAAAAGATCCATGTAGAAATCCGGTGCACCACAGTAAATAAGGATGCTTTTCTGGATATCTATCATTTACTTCTGGTTCCGGATAAAGGATACAGCAATATTGTAAAGCTTCACGACAGGCTTTACAGCGATATTTTATTCAATCACCTGAGACTCGATATCGACTTTATTCCACACCTGGGCATTGCAAATTCAAAGGATAAGTATGAAGTTAAAAAATGGGCTGATGAATGGAACGGGAAGGATTTTTTGTTCGCAGGAAGCATCGAATCACTTATGGTGGTGGATTATACAGATAGTGTTCTTACTGATATCAAAAAGATTCAATTGAAATAAAAGGAATTCTGCCAAACAAATCTACCTAAAACAAAGGTCTGTGAAATTATAATATTCTTTAAAAGAATCAATCAGGTCCCTGAAAAGGAGAAACATTAATGCACTACACTCAGTCATTTATTTGATATCAATCTATTTATTACATTATAATCTCTGACAGGATAAAAAATCAAAATCCTGTATTTTATTCCTGAAAAATCATTATCTTTAATCTGCTAAATATCAATAATCTATCAATAACACCATTCAAATAACTAACGAACCAATCCAGGATTATTAAAAATTCCGGATTCAAAAAACAAAAAAACCATGGCACCTACTATCAAAGCATTCCTTATAAGCCTTTTTTTTCTTTTATTCTCCTGTGAAAAAGAGAATAATGTTAACCCGAACGAATCTCATCCTGTAAAAAAAGAAAAGCTGACTGGATATGTACAGAAGGGTCCATTTATAAATGGCACTTCTATAAATATTTCAGAATTGTCTTCAGAATTGATTCAGACCGGTAAAACCTTCAGTTCACAGATTTCTGACAACAGGGGAAGTTTTGAGCTCAGACAACTGGACCTGTCTTCACAATTTGTGGAACTAAAAGCAGATGGTTTTTATTATAATGAAGTTACCGGCGATAATTCTGCCGCTCGTTTGACATTGTATGCTCTGTCGGACTTAACGGACAAAAGCAGCCTGAATGTGAATATACTCTCCCATCTAGAAAAAAGTCGAATTACTTTTCTTGTTTCCCAAGGGGCCTCTTTTTCAGGTGCGAAAAAGACAGCACAGGAGGAGATCCTCAATATGTTTTCAATAAATAAAACAGACATGAAGGAATCTGAATTGCTTGACATTTCAGAGGAAGGTGAGGATAATGCTATATTACTGGCGATTTCCGTAATAATCCAGGGATTCAGATCGGATGCCGATCTCTCTGAATTGCTGGCAAACATCAGTACAGATATGAAAGAAGACGGAACCCTGAACAGCAACTCCCTTGGTACCGATTTGATCAATCATGCACAGTTACTTAACCTTCCAGAAATAAAACAGAACCTGATCGATCGTTATGACGAAATAGGTATGGAAGCAACGATTCCCAATTTCGAGAAGTACGTTCAAATGTTCATAGAAAATACCAATTATGAAGTAACCAGTTTAATTGAGTATCCGGAGTTTAGCAATTATGGGGAAAACATATTATTCCCCGGTAAGATCATTTTTAATGAAAATTCGCGATATAGCCTCGCTGCCAACTTGCCCCATGGAACCCTCCTTAAGGTAGTATTGAGAGGAGGCTTGTGGCATTATGCAGTCCTTTCTGACGGACCCGTAAACTGGACAGTATCGAGATACAATGAAAATGAACAGCAACAAAGCTTCACCTCAACGGAGTCCGGAAAAGATTGCGATTTGAAAATAGAATTTACCATCCCCTATACACAAACGGATACCGTAAATAATGATACATCCGTATACGTCCTCCCAACAAAGCCGGAAACCGATACGATTTTCATTGATTATTATGAAAATATGTCGGAAGAACCAACCAAAACGAAAACCATAATTATTCAATAATAAAGTGAAAGAATCTGATAAATTCGAATATTCACGATCCAGCTCCAATATTCTTCAATTATATAAACCAACTTCAAAGCGTATTTTAAGCTCAAAGGATAGTTATGTATACGATCAGGAAGGGAAAAAATACACCGACTTCGAATCGGGTGTATGGTGTACCAATCTCGGTCACAGTCATGACAATATAATTAGCCTAATCGATCATCAAAGCAGGTATGTATTCATCATGGATGCAATGTCTCATTTTTCCAATTCTACAGAAAGGCTGTCCTGTATTTTTGTCCTTCACAATTTTTAAAACTGAACCATGGAAAAAATAACAGAAACAGCAAAAAAACATCTCTCCTGCCTCTGTGAAAAAATTGATAACCGTTGCGTAGGAAGCATGGGAAACCTTGAAGCGACAGAATACTTTAAAAATATTCTCGAAAAAAATGACTGGCAAATTGAAAAACAGGAATTTGAAGCCTTTGACTGGGACAGTGATGAAGCTTTCATCGAAACCAATGGGGATAAGTTGACGGCAAACTCGAGTCCCTACAGCGAAGCCTGCGATCTTGATGCGGATACGGAAGTTGTCTCAACCATCGAAGAACTGGCACAAGTAAAAGCCAGTGGGAAAATCCTCATCCTGAAGGATGAACTCACCCGGGAACAGCTCATGCCAAAGAATTTCATCTTCTACAATCCTGATCATCACAAAAGGATAATTTCCTTGCTTGAAGAGAGCGGTAGTAAAGGACTGATATTCATCGTTAGTAAGTCCGGATTTTATGAGGGTGGAGAATACCCTTTTCCTATCATCGAAGACGGTGATTTCAAAATTCCTTCGGTATATATTTCAGAAGAAAAAGGAGATGAACTGCTGGAAAAAAACTCAGGCAGACTCAGGCTGGTATCAGGAACCCGGAGGTCTTCTTCGAAAGGCTACAACATTATTGGACGAAAAGGGAAAAATAGCTCCAAAAAAATTACCATTACCGCACATATTGATGCAAAGAAAGGTTCACCAGGAGCCATCGATAATGCCACAGGAGTAGCTACCATGCTATTGCTATCTGAATTACTGAAAGATTATGATGATAATTACCAGCTTGAGCTGATTGCCTTCAATGGAGAGGATTACTATTCCGTGCCGGGCCAGATGGAATACATCGGCAAAAAGCAAGGCGATTTCAGTGATATATCCTTCAACATCAACATTGACGGTGTGGGCCTGAACAAGGGCAAAACATCCTGGTCTCCAATGGATTTCCCAGAAAAAAAGGCACAATCGATCAGATCGGAACTTTCAAAGTATCCGGGGCTGGTTGAAGGAAAGCCATGGGTGCAGGGCGATCATAGTATTTTTCTTCAATTTGGTGTTCCGGCGATTGCCATTTCTTCGGAATGGCTGCTCGAGAATCTGGAAACCCAAAGAATAACCCACACAGAAAATGACAATACCAACATTGTGGATATTGATAAAATCACAGAACTGGCAAAAGCAATCAGGGGATTGATTCAGGCAATGCAGTAAAAGATTATGGTTTATTCAAGCATAAACATAAATATCAGATTTTTTCCTGAGTTCCGCACTTTTTTCATCACAAAATATTCATTTGCCTAATTTTTAGTCATGTAGCTTAAATATATTATCTGCTTTGGGTGTCCCAGGTAATTTTTAAAATCTAAACACATTATTCTATAAATACGATTCACATAAATTTCATCTCTTAAGAATTTACAATACAAGGCAAAATCCTGATAACATTAAGTTCGAATAAAAACAGCATTAATAGTTAATTCTTGTCTTTCTCAGATGTTATGCTCAACAGGAAATGGTCCTAAGTTTATAGAAAGTATAATAAAACTCTACAAAAATGAAAATCATCAAAGGATTCAAGGAATTTGCCATCAAGGGCAATATGTTCGACATGGCAATCGGTATCATTATCGGTGCATCTATCAATGAGATCATCAGCTCGCTGGTGCATGACATCATCAGTCCCTTTCTGGGTCTGGCAATAGGAAAAGTAAATTTCTCAAGTCTCAGGATAGTCCTCCAGCCCGAAGTTCGTGATGCTGCCGGAAATATTACCCGGGAACTGGTTACGGTAAATTATGGATCCTTTTTACAGGTGTTAATTGATTTTTTAATCATTGTCATTTCAATATTTATTGTGATCAAAACTTTTAACCGTCTAAAGAACCGGGCAAATGACGAAAAAGATCTGACCGTGCCCACTCCAAGGGATATTGAATTGCTTTCGGAGATCAGGGATTTGTTGAAGAAATAGGAAGCGCATAAGTTTTGAAGAAAACAATAAAGATATAAGAGGTAATCAAAACCTGTTTTTGCATTACTATTTCGATTTAATCTACAGAAGTCTAACAGCAAATATATAAATTGCAAAATGCTGTGAATGGTAACATTATCACATACAGGATAAATTATTTTTCAGCGGGTGGGTAAATCGCACATTTTATTAAACGTTTATAACAGCTTTTAGATTATTATTTTGATTTACTGACGAATAGGACCAGCTGCCATTTCTAAAATCTAATGATCCTTAATAGGTTAATCTTAGCTATGTAGAAATTTTGTCTGGTTCAAACATTGGTTTGCTTTTATATTTAAGGGGGAACTGAAAAAAAAACCGCCCAGGCAGATCCTTAGCGGTTTTTTTGTCGGGGTGGCAGGACGATTTTTAATTAAAATCGCATATTTTCACA
>CAZQOV010000171.1:0-5719 GCA_964595055.1 uncultured Bacteroidaceae bacterium
CAATATATCGGGCTTAATTGCCTTTGCTGTATCAATAACTTTTTTTAATCTGGGCTTTAACCATGCCTGCCAGGTGGGAACATCCATTATGGTAGAGGATTGTGTTCCTATATCATCTCCCAATGCCAGAATATCCGTACCCGCTTTTGCGTAATGCGCAGCCAATTGGCACGAAAACTCACAAATTTTATCGAGCAGTACCCTGGCTTTCTCATCAGCCATAAGCATGTCCATCATTAATTCCTCCATTGACCTCAGGTACCATGAAGCTTCCCAGGTTGTCATGGTCATTAAGCCCATTGTGGCTTTATTATTTTCATGAAGGGCCTTTACTTCCCTGTTTAGTTTCTCTTGCGCTCCTTCGTTTACAACAGGATATGGGTAATTGGTGATTTCTTCTAAATCTGCTCCTTTTAAAGGGTGATGCATCTTGGTCATGTGAAAAGCAGCTTCTGATCCCTTCGAATGTCCTACCCCATAGGCATCAAATTCAATTTCTTTTGGAAGCCCTTCCCTGGGATAAAGCTTAAATCCATCGTCGAAGTTCTTTTTCAGATCTACATATACCGGACGATGTAGCATATCAAAATATGCAGGGTAATCCGTATGCCCAAACCTGCTTTTAAATGCCTGCACCTGTGATTCACAAAAATATACATCCACAGGAACGCGCTTTGCTTTTTTTCGTCTTAGTGCATTAATCATTTCGAGCCTCATAAGCTTTCCTCCATTTTGACGTTCAATAGTTTACCGAATATAGTTTTCCAACAATATTCAATCCGTCAGCTTGATTTTTTACACCATAGTCAACAATGCAGCTTGCTCCTTCATGGTTTTTATTGAGTTCAAATTCTGCAACTGCCCAACTCAGCCCGCTCCATAATGGTTTATCGTAATGTATGGTTACAGGGATGCTTGTGTTTTCAATTTGAACATTCAGGATTTCAATTTTATCAATTAATGTACCATCCGGATATCCTCCATCACTTACACGGCAAGGCATTCCATTTGATAAGAATTGTTGAAAAATCACCCGGTAAATTCCGGCTTTCGTTACTTCGAACTGGCCAAGCAATGCATTGGTATTATGCTTTTTGAAATGGATATCCACTTCCTCCATTTTTACCGGGATCCGTACATCTTTTTCTTCACCCAGACGATAGTCTGTGGAGCTGTATTTACCGAAGCCAATCAAAACCAGTTGTTCCGGTCCGAAATGTATCTTATTGTCAGAAAGGGAAGGCTTTAAACCTGTATCATGAAATAAAACCCTGGCATCTGATCCCGATATATCAGACTGATAATCATTCAGGTCTATGGTTTTGTATTCCTGGGAAGGATTTACCAACAATAACAGCGCACCCTCTTCATCTTCTGCTTTATACCCGTAAGTATCTCCCTTTCCGGGAATACCCCCAGTCAGTTCTATAGCATTGTTTTTTTGAAAAGGATAATAAAGTTTCTGAACCTTTGCAAACCAACCGGCATCCTCATTTGTAAGCAGATCAAGGTTTCCGTAATAGGTATTCATCCATCCCCCTCTTGCGAGTGAGAGTAAAAGCATTCCTCTCCATGCTTTCTTTTCCCGATAGTAACAAGTTCCGGTTTTGCCTATCATGAAAGCAGAGTTATCAATACGATTCAGAGCTATATTCGAGTCTGTATACTGTTTTACCATGTGATCTGAATAGATATCCTTAGAGCGCCAGAAATTCATACAGGGAATATCAGCCAGTCGCGGATCTCCACAGTAAAGCGAATCAAAGGCAGCCAGCCATTCCGGATCTACATTCTTTGTAAAAGGGGCTGATGTGTCAAGGTAATATCCTCCATACCCATTATACGCCAAAAACAATACATCCGGAAATTCTTCCCTGAAACTTGAAATAGCATCCAAAAACGCCTTCTTATTAAGCAGATAAGCTTCGTATGGTGAATATTTAAGGGCCCCCTCAGGAGTTACCGCAGTGAAATCGGCAAAATCAAATTTGAACATTTTCACTCCCTGGCGAGCATAAATTCTAAGGGTTTCCATCAGATGAGGAAGATAGCCTCCTTCAAAAAGGCAGAACGAACGTTTATCGTCTGACAATGAGTCCTGCCATTCGGGAATTGTATCTAAAAACCAGTATTCATAACCGGCTACCCTCAGGTTGGTGGATATCCATAAGCCTGGTTTGATGTTGTGCTTCTCACATAGCTCAAACCATTTTTCAGGGCCATCAGGCCATGATTCTTTACGCCATTCTCTGTAGCCCCCTGTTTTCGAAAACCAGAATGCATCCATTAAATAGTAATCAAACTGCACCCCGTGATCACGCAACCGGAGAATTTCATGAAACTGCATCAGGGCAACTTCCTCAGTTAATTTTATATTATCGGATAGTTCATCATAGGCGGCCCAGTTAATATAAACTGAAGCGGGTTCCTGTAGATGAATTGCATATTTTTTCAATGTTTTTTCAATGTTCCTGTTGTTCTGCATACTCTTTTTTTGGTTTCCTGATTACTAAATAGAAAAATAATATTAGGGGAATCACTTCAATCACAGTTGCAAA
Organism: uncultured Bacteroidaceae bacterium; assembly: GCA_964595055.1. Classification (GTDB taxonomy): domain Bacteria; phylum Bacteroidota; class Bacteroidia; order Bacteroidales; genus CAYRTD01. The sequence continues at coordinate 2,559 of CAZQOV010000171.1, forward strand.
CAGAAAAGTCCGCTGCACTGAGCTGAAATAATCGGACAAAAAACCGGTAAGGTTAGTACCGATAAGACTTCCGAGGCCAGCCCCTGCCAGTCCGTACATCATTTGCGATGAAGCTTTCAAGCCTTTTGGAGCAAGGTTACCCACAAGGGTTACTGCACCGGCAATGAATAGACCCGCTGTAGCTCCATGCAGTGCCTGAACCAATATCAGTGGTACTGCTGTGGTTACAATGGAAATTATGAACCATCTTAAGGTTGTAATAATAACCGCCAGTAATAATATTGTTTCAAGTCTGAGCCTTCGCGTAAGCCAGCCAAAAGCCATCAAAACCAATACTTCTGTGGCCGTTGCCATGCCTGCTGTTAAACCGAGTACCGATTGGCTTAATCCCAGTTCCTGTATCAGCGGTCCGATGTATACTCCAAAAGGAGACATGCTGATGTAATGAAAAACAACGGCGATCAGAAATATGGTGAAGGTGCGGTTCCTGAACAATTGTTTGACCTGCGACATTTTCAGTTTATCCGGCCCTTCTGTGTTTCTTTCTTTAAGGGTGAGAGAGACGAGAAATACAACCAGAAAGGAAATGATAAGCACCGTGAATAACCAGGGCGAATCACTTTCAAAACCCAGATGATCCATAACAATCCCAAAACTGGCTGAAGCCACAAACCATCCCATTGCTGCCCACATTCTGATCTTTCCGTAATCACTTCCGGTTTCTTTTGCTCTCGCTGTGGCCAGGGAGTCAGCTATACCCATAACAGGCACGTTGAAAAAGGAGTAGAAGAAATAACTTACCAGTAGGAATGTATATCCGATTCCGGGAGTTAAGAAGGGCAGGAGAGACAGTACAACAGCAAGTAACAGCAAACGGATGATAAGTGCGGGCCGCTGCGTGCGGTCTGCAAGCACGCCAAAAAGCAGAGGTACAAAAAACGCCAGGACATAACCTATGGATGTGAGACCCGCGATTTGCTTTCCGGAATAACCACTTGCGCTCATATAAGCGGGTAAATAGGTGATTATGAGAGCGAAACCCACATGAATGAAGAAGTAGAAGTTTCGCATAAGATCATACTTCTCCAGAGTGGGATAGCTTAGAAAACGTGTATTGGATATTTTCAGCATTTTATTTTTTTTAGTCATCTAATCCTCAAGTATAATCATTGCCGTGAAGGGTTCCAGAATAACACTGTCAGAAAGCTTCTCACCGTAAATTGTATAGTGCTCCCTTATGGAATTATCGATTTGAAATTCCTTTTTCTCTTTCGATTCATTTATTAAAATGGTGGACATCCGGGGGCGATCCTCCGGATCAGCAGGTGCAAAATACACTGATTCCTCATCATTTCCTGTGGCTTCTTTCCATGAATCCAGCGTATGTTCCTCCCAGAACCGGTGACCATTTTTGAATGTCATCCGAACGATGGGAAAGGTATAATATGAGCTACCGTAAAAATTAGTATTAGTTTCTACCGGCATAAATTCCGGAGAAATGCGGCTTTCTATGAAAAATGCACGCTGGTGACGTCGCCTGGCAAATAAAATATTATCAAAAGCTTTACAAGCATGGAGGGTGCCGGGCATAAAATATTCAGAAAATGCCAGGCCAATATCATTATCGAAAGCAATATTGCCCTTCATTATATGTTCTCTGGATTCATCATTAGCCAAAATTCCCCATGTGGCACCTGTAACTATATTTTCCTCAATGCTAAAACCAACACACTTGTTATCCAGGTATATTCCATGGGCAAACCTGTGAAAATCGGGTGTGGCAATAACGTTCCCAGGCACATCAATTACAATATTCTTGCGAATAATACTGTTAACGGAATAATTATAATCCTGAGCCCAACTGTAAATTGCACCCCCATCGTTCATGAACAGGAGAGAATTTTTTATCACATTGTATTCGCAGAGACAATTTTTACCGTCGAGCCTTATACCGTGCAGGCCAGTATTCTGAATTTGATTATGTGCTATATGGTTATTTGCAGAATCATAATTAAAAGCTATTAATTCTTCTTTTACCTGTCTTATGATTTCATTTATATATGATTTTTCTTGGCCTGTGAATTTTTCTTCCAGAGCTGTTACCAGAAACTTCTCATCTGCAAAGGGTTGATTGAGAAGTGAATGCAATTTCTGTGAAAGGGCTTCGGGTATATTATTGTTTAGAGTCTTCAAGGTGTTTTCACTGATAGTATAGATAACTTCTGTTTTCAACACGGCTATACCTGTACCATTATTTACTCCATCGAATCCATAACCCGGATACATGCCGATATGGTCCAGGGAATTATAGGTAATGGATGTATCTTCTGCATCAAGAGTAGCAACACCACGGCCCTTAATATTTGTGAAAGAATTTTTATCAACCCTTATATGATGACAGCCACTATCGAGAAAAATTCCATCCCGGTGGATGTACTGAAAGGAGCAATTTTCTATTAAACAATTGTTTGTACCCCCTTCGGCTATAATTCCTCCTTCATAATATTTTTCAAAATGAATGCCTGTTATTTCCAGGTTCGAACAATCATTTAGTTTAATGCCCCAATCAAAGATCATCATTTCCAGCCTTTTCTGCTCAACGGGGCCTTCGTCAATGTCGTTGTAATATAAGGTCTTATGCTCCGGATCATAATACCACTCTCCGGGTTCAGTCATGAATTCCAGCTTATTGTCCAGAAAGTATCCGTAATCCTTGTCACACTGGTAGATCATGTTTTTTTCAAAAAAAAGAGTATTATCGGAATGCCTGGCAACTTTTGTGATCTCATATTGCCAGTTAACGGCCCGGATCCTGACATCGGCTCCTGTACAATCAATATTTTCGATGCCCAGTTCACGGTCAATAAGCTTGGTTTTATCACCATCATCAATGGTAAAAAAGCCTTCAGACGGATACCTTGCAAGTTGAAGCCAGTGATTATCAATAAAAACACCTTTGACCTTTTTATCACTTGAGTAAATAAAGCTATGATTCTTTCTTTCCTGAGCCTTAAAATACCTGGTTCCCTTCAGTACCGGCTTTTTTCCTTCACCATAAGAAGTTATTTTCAAGGGCTTTTCACTGGAACCACTTGCCTTCAAAGTGAGAGATCCATCAAATATATCTCCGCGCTGGAAACAAACTTCATCTCCCGGGCCTA
>CAZQOV010000172.1:0-5702 GCA_964595055.1 uncultured Bacteroidaceae bacterium
AAATACTATGGGTAGATGATGAGATTGTCCTTTTGAAACCCTACATAATCTTTTTACAAGAAAAAGGGTTTGAGTTAAGCACAGCTACTAATGGCGATGATGCCATAGGTCTGGTGATTCAAAAAGATTTTGATCTTATATTTCTTGATGAGAATATGCCCGGTATGAGTGGTCTGGAGGTACTTACAGAGATTAAATCCCTGAAACCTTTTATTCCGGTTGTGATGATCACAAAAAGTGAGGAGGAGAACATCATGGAGGAGGCTATCGGTTCCAAAATAGCCGATTACCTCATTAAACCGGTAAATCCGAATCAAATACTTCTCACAATAAAGAAGAACATTGAAAAAAAGAAGCTGGTCAATCAGAAAACTACCTCTACCTATCAAAGTCAATTTGGCCGGCTTAGCATGGATATTAACTCAGCACGGTCGTTTCATGAGTGGTTGCAAATCTACAAAAAGCTTGTATACTGGGAGCTGGAATTACAATCCACTTCCGATTCAGCCATGGATGAAGTGCTCGTGTCACAGAAAGATGAGGCGAACCGGGAGTTTTCCCGCTTTGTGATACGGAATTATGATACCTGGTTTGAGCCCGGTGATGAAGAGGAAAAACCTTTGCTCTCACCTTCGGTTTTTACCAAAAAAGTATTTCCTCTTCTTCGGCAGGATGAAAAAGTATTTTTTATACTTATCGACAATCTACGATACGACCAGTGGAAGGTTTTGGAAAAGGATTTGCTTGACATTTCCAGGGTGGAGGAAGAGGCTCTTTATTGCAGTATATTGCCAACCGCAACACAGTATTCCAGAAATTCCATGTTTTCCGGTTTAATGCCTAAGGAAATCTATAAATTATATCCCGATCTCTGGGTATTTGATGAGGAAGAAGGAGGGAAAAATCTGAAGGAAAGGGAACTGCTTGAAAAACAATTAATGCGTTCGGGCATCCATGTAAGTTACAATTATGAAAAGGTAAGCAACCAGAGAACAGGCAAGAAGCTGGTTGACTCTGTTTCAAATTTATTGAATTACGATCTGAATGTCATAATTTACAATTTCGTGGATATGCTGAGTCATGCCCGCACAGACATGGAAATGATTAGGGAGCTTGCTGATAATGAGGCATCATATCGCTCACTCACTTCATCATGGTTCAGACATTCTTACCTTCTTGAACTCCTTAAGCAGCTTTCAGGTGGTAATGTGAAGGTAGTATTAACCACCGATCATGGTTCCATAAAAGTAGTGAACCCGGTAAAGGTGGTTGGGGATAAGCGGACTTCTTCAAATTTACGGTATAAACTTGGCCGAAATCTGAATTATGATCCCTCGGATGTTTATGAAGCCCGGGATCCTGATCTTATCTATTTGCCAAAGCCGAACATTTCTTCTTCATTTATTTTTGCCAAAGAGAATGACTTTTTTGTTTATCCGAATAATTACAATCATTTTGTAAATTATTATAAAAATACCTTTCAACATGGGGGTATTTCCATGGAAGAGATGCTGATCCCGTTGATTACACTTAATCTTTGAGATGTACGAGTTTTTTTTATCGAGTGAAGAAAGGATAAAAGATGCTGCCCGGTGGTTCATTGGTCATATGAATAAGCATCATATTTTCAGTTTTTCAGGAGAAATGGGTGCAGGAAAAACCACTCTGATAAAAGCAATTTGCCAGGAGCTTAAGGTCTCTGAAAACATTAGCAGTCCGAGTTTTGCTCTGGTTTATGAATACAATTCATCGCTTGTTGGGACCATTTATCATTTTGATCTTTACCGCATAAAGGAAATTCTTGAATTATTTGACCTGGGTTATGAAGATTATCTGTACAGCGGGAATATTTGTTTTATTGAATGGCCTGAGATAGCTGAAGAACTTATGCCTCCCGAAACTGTAGAGGTTCATCTGGAGGTCCTTAAAGATCATTCGCGAAAGATCATTATTATCCCACCTGAAAAGGAAGCTTGACTCTTACGGTGAATTGTATTATTTTAGATGCCCTACAAATCTGATATTTTACTGCAATGAGTATTTCCGGTTCATCAAAGCAAAAGTATACTTTTGGGTCACGACTTCTTCCTCAGGAAGAAATGTTGGAAGTTGAAAAAAAGGAGCAGAAACTTACCATTGGCTTGCCCAAAGAGGACCATCGGGTGGAAAGTCGCATAGCTCTGACTCCCGAGGCGGTGGAAATCCTTACAGGGAATGAGCATCAGGTTTTCATTGAAAATAATGCTGGTCTTGCTGCCAATTATACCAATACCGATTACAGTGAAAAGGGGGGCATAGTTGTTGATAAGAAAGAGGAAGTTTTTCAGGCGGATATTCTCTTAAAAATTGCTCCACCCACTCTGGCTGAAGCCGAAATGCTCCGTGCACACCAAACCCTGATTTCTTCTTTGCATCTGAATCTTCAGGCGAAAACCCTGATCAAAGATTTGGTTAGAAAAAAAGTAACCAGTATTGCCTTTGAAAAGATCAAAGATGATCAGAACTGTTATCCTGTAACTCGTTCTATGAGTACAATTGCCGGGAATACTTCTGTTCTTATTGCAGCTGAGTACCTAAGCAATACAAGGGGAGGTAAGGGTGTTATGCTGGGGGGGATTACCGGCATAACACCAACAGAAGTAGTCATATTGGGAGCCGGTACTGCCGCTGAGTATGCTTTGCGGGCTGCAATTGGTTTAGGGGCAACCGTAAAGGTATTTGATCAGTCGGTTCATCGTTTGCATCGGTTACAAAATAATATAGGCCTGCGGCTTCATACATCGGTTTTTCATGCCCGCGTTTTGAAAAAGGCACTTCAATCGGCCGACGTGGTGATAGGAGCATTACATCTCTCCAATACCGGTCCCAGATACTATATCACGGAAGATATGGTAAAGGGAATGAAGAAGGGATCCGTAATTGTTGACCTCAGCATTGACCAGGGTGGTTGTGTAGAGACCTCTGAATGTAAAACTCAGAAGGATCCTGTTTTTGAAAAGCATGGGGTAATCCACTTTTGTGTACCCAATATTCCATCACGGGTTGCCCGAACGGCCTCTATTGCTATCAGTAATGTGTTTCTGCCTCTTCTTCTTGAAATTAGTGAGAATGGAGGGTTGCTATCCAAACTTAAAAGCGATAAAGGATTTCGTCATGGTGTCTATATTTATAATGGTATTCTGACCGATGAATATATTGGGAAAGTATTTAATCTTCCTTCCAAGGATATTGAGTTATTGATGGCTGCTTTTTGACATTCGTAAGGTGTAAATTTAAAAGATTGTAAACAAAATGAAAAGAATCCTGTCATTAGCGCTTACATGCGTATTCATGTGCTATGCCTGTGAAGAGGAAAAAAAGGAACCGAAAACCTGGGGAGAGGTTACATTGAGCTCTGAAATATTGGGCACAAATATGTATTATGTTAATGCCTACTCTTTTGAAGAAGATAAATATGTTCCGTCCATGAATTCAGGTTCTGATATTCCGGATGTCATTCCCCAGAATATCATCAGACCCAATCAGGACATTATTGGGATGGCTCTTTCGCCTGGACCCGAAAATCGTCATGGCTTTTTTAAAAATTATGAAAGCTCAAATCTCAGCGAAGCACAGGACTTTTACTCCGACTATCTGGAAGTGAATATTGGGGATTTCGAAACCCTAAGCGACACACTTAAAGCCGGACAGGTTTATACTTTCCGCACTCATAAAGATAATTATGTGAAATTTATTGTGAAGGAGATTAGAACATTTCCCGGCTTATATCCCCAGGGATACGTTGAAGCAGATATTCGATATAATATTCAGCGTGACGGGTCTGAAATTTTTGAAGAATAATCAAGATATGCTTCGTACTGTTTTTTTCTTTGTTTTTCTTTGGTTAAGCTTATTAATGAGCCTTTTTTTGTTGCTTCCTTTGCCTGTTTTTTATGCAGGAGGATTCATCCGGCTGAAGCGAAAATACATTTGGTTCTTTACGCACTATTGGTCAAGGTTTATATTATTCCTGGCCGGTACTGACCTTAAGGTTATAAATAAAGAGAAAATCCCCGATACCCTCCCTTTTGTGGTGTTATCAAATCATCAGGGTTTCATGGATATCCCTGTCTTGATGGCTGTATTCCCCTATCCTTTGAGCTTTTTAGCAAAAAGGGAGTTGCTCAGTGTGCCGTTAATCAATTTGTGGCTTATATCTCTCCAGTGTTTAACCATAAATCGTAAAAAACCTTTCAAGGCGCATAAAAAACTATCAGGAAGACTTCGCCATAATAATTTAAATCCCCTGGTTATATTTCCGGAAGGCACCCGAAGCCGATCACCGAAGGAAGGGATTAGAAAAAAGGGGGGTATTCATCTGGTTGAAGAGTCAGGGATTCCGGTTGTTTACGTAAGAATTTTGGGGACATATAAAATTTGGGAGGAGGAACGAAAAGTAAAACCCGCAGAAGTAGAGGTGAAAATTTCAGTTCGTTACGAAAAAGCGGAGAGGTAAAAAAAGATCTATAGATTTATTTTGGGTTTTATTCTTTTGGGGCAGGGAATAATTATATTTTTGTCGGATTAAATCCATTCACATGAGAATTCTTTATAAAATCGGTATCCGGGTTTATTTTCTTTTGGTTCTGGTTGCCTCACCTTTTAATAACAAAGCCAGACGATGGCTTAAGGGCAGACGTGGGATGTGGAGGAAGATCAAAAGTATGAATGGTATAGAAAGGGATGTAATCTGGTTTCATTGTTCATCGCTGGGTGAATTTGAGCAGGGCAGGCCTTTGATAGAAAAGCTGCGTAAAGAGAAACCCGATGTTTTTCTTCTGCTGACTTTTTTTTCACCCTCCGGATACGAGCTCAGGAAAAACTATTCAGTCGTTGACCTGGTTACTTATCTCCCCCTTGATACACGCTTTAATGCCTGGAGGTTTATAAATCTCGTAAAACCCAAAGCCGCATATTTTATCAAATATGAATTCTGGTATTATTTTCTACGAACCATGAGGAAAAAGAACATTCCGGTTTTTCTTGTATCGGCAAAATTTCGTCCGGATCAGGCCTTTTTCAAATGGTGGGGAAGATGGTACAGGAAATTTCTTCGGTTTTTCACCCATTTTTTCGTGCAGGATAAGCAATCCCTTGAGCTTTTAAATCACCTCAATATTTATAATGTCAGCATAACCGGAGATACGCGTTTTGACAGGGTGTATGAAATCTCCCGGGTGTCAAAAGAATATCCTGGGGTGGAGCTCTTCAAACAGAATAAGAAAATTCTTATTGCGGGCAGTACCTGGGAAAAAGATGAAGATCTCCTGATCAGATATATAAACCATAGTGATGAAGGGTTGAAATTTATCCTGGCTCCTCATGAAATAAACGCAAAAAAAATCTACCATCTTATTTCAGAAATAGAAGCTTCAGCTGTGAAATTCACGGATGAAGATAAAAGTCTTTTTGCCGGCTCGAAGGTCATGATAATTGACACCATTGGTCATCTTTCCTCGATCTATAAATATGGTGATGTAGCATATATCGGAGGGGGGTTTGGTAGCGGTATACATAATATACTTGAAGCAGCAACGTATCATCTGCCTGTTGTTTTTGGTCCGAATTATCATAAATTTAATGAGGCGGTTGAGCTTATTGATAAAAAAGCAGCTTTCTCCATATCCGATTATGAGGGTTTAAATCAAAGCTTAAATGAATTA
>CAZQOV010000173.1:0-5566 GCA_964595055.1 uncultured Bacteroidaceae bacterium
TATCGTATACGAAAGTTCCCAACAATTGGAACGATTTAAATGAATAAATGGTTTCAGGATAATTAGAAGTAAAATGAAACAAATGATAATGTAAGTTGTTCCCTCACCTACATATCCTTTGTCAATGAAGGTATTCTCGCTGGTAGCTCCTATCTTGTGTTTCTTGTAATTATCATAACGGTAAATAATGTACTCATCGATCTCCCAGTCGGGTTCAAGCCATACGAGTTCATAAAACCATCTTTAGCCCTGGAGGTAAGTCCATTACAGTCAGTCTTTTCAACTTTGATTGCACATGTTTTTGTTGTATATAAAAATCCCTCTGCTCCCAGGCAATCGGCAATACTCCCTGTACCGGAACCAATCAAAAATTCAAGAGATAGCTTATGATAACCGATTTGAAGATTGGATTTACCTCTGCCGCATGGGCATAGCATCGATAGTGGAGAAGAGTTTTTCAATGCTAAGGACCTCTTTTTGCCTGAGTTTAATACCTCCATCAAGGCCAATCAGTATTACCTCAAAATCTGTGTCATCCTGCCTGAAACGATCATTTAAAGCTGTCGATTCTTTCCAGCTGTCAGAAAAAAGACCTTTTTTATATTTGTCAGGCAAAATGGAATAAATGATCATCTTTCTTTCTTCGAGACCTTCAATGTTCTCTTTTAAAATATCTACCTGTTTCTGATAAGTGTTTTTTGAATCCTGATTGCTTATGATCAATAGCAATCGGTTTTTCCACTCATGCTTACTGATATCCTGGGCTGTCATAGATGCTGAAACCGTAAAAAGAATTATTATAACTATAAAGATATTTTTAATTTTCATATATCTTCAACAACTTGTATACTTGTATGTTCAACATGATTTGTTGATCTATCCATTCCGTAATATTTGACATGGATTCAGAAAAAGATCTTTCTGCCATACAACAAAGTAGAGTTCCTGTTTTCTTTTTTCTATTTTTACTCCATATTCAGAACCGATTTTATTAATAGCTAAATGAAACGCAGAGATTTTCTGAAGTATAATGGCCTGGTTGCAGGCGGAACCCTGGCCGGAGGATCATTAATAGCTGAATTGATGGCCAAGGAGAGTGTAATGGAAGCTGCACAATCCCATTCTTCGGCAGAGAAAATGATCAGGGTTGGATGTCCGGCCCATAATTGTGGGGGTAGGTGCCTGCTCAAGGTTTTTGTTAAGGAAGGTGTGATCGTTAAAATTGAAACGGATGACAGGCCCAATGATTCGATTGAAGATCCACAACTCAGAGCTTGCCTCAGGGGGCGCGCTTACCGGCACCGTCAATATCATTCTGACAGGCTAAAATATCCTATGAAAAGAACGGGCAGGCGTGGTGAGGGAAAATTCGAAAGAATAAGCTGGGATGAAGTCACAGATATTATGGCTGAAAATATTACCAGGGTTAAAGAAAAATACGGGAATGAATCCATTTATGTGCCTTACGGTACAGGAAGTTATAACCAGACGAATGGTAAATCAACTGCAAGCCGCCTGATGAATCTGATGGGAGGGGCACTGGGTTATTACAATTCCTATAGTTGGGCGTGCATCAGCAAAGCTACACCCTATGTATACGGAACAAGCATTACCGGGAACCAGCGGCAGGATTGGGTAAACGCGAAATATATCCTCATGTGGGGATGGAATCCTTCCGAAATGCGGGATGGAACCAACAGTGAACTCTTTATCAAGAAAGCCAAAGAAAATGGTGCCAGAATTGTATGCATAGACCCAAGAATGACCTTAAGTGCCGTTGCGCTTGCTGACGAATGGATCCCTATCCGGCCGGGTACAGATGTAGCTATGATGAGTGCCATGGCATATGTGATGATCACAGAGGACTTGTATGATCAGGATTTTATAACCAGATGTTGCATAGGCTTTGACTCGAGCCAGATGCCCGAAGGACTCGAAAAAGAGGAAAGCTATAAAGATTACATCCTGGGTACATTTGATAATGAACCCAAAACTCCGGAATGGGCGGAAAAAATTACAGCTATTCCCAGAGATACCATTATTCGTATCGCAAGAGAATATGCCACCACAAAGCCCGGTGTTCTTTACCAGGGATACGGCATGCAACGCAGGGCCTACGGCGAACAGCCAGTTAGGGGAGGTTGTGTACTGGCAGCTATCACAGGGAATGTTGGTATATCTGGTGGATGGGCAAGCGGATTAGCCTTACAGGCAAAGGATGGGGGACCGCTCTGGACAGTGTTCCCCACTTTATCCAATCCGGTGAAAGCAAGAATTCCAAGCTTTTTATGGACTGAGGCGGTTGTAAGAGGAACTAAACTTTCAGAAAAAGAAGGGTTGATCGGTACCGGTAGGCTTAAAAACAACATTAAACTTATCTGGGCAGTTGCCTCAAATGCGATAATAAATCAACATGGAAATGTAAACAGAACGGTAGAAATAATGAAAGATGAGTCGCTGGTAGAGTTTTTTGCCGTTCAGGATAATTTTCTTACGCCAACAGGCATGTTTGCCGATTTATTGTTACCCGCCTGCACCCAATTTGAGACCTGGGGTGTTGAGGATGGATGGAAATACGGGGAAGAAGTCATACTTCAACCCAAAATTGTGGATCCCCCCTGGGAAACAAAAAGTGATTACCAGATATGTGCCGAAATCGCAGAAAAACTGGGAGTAAAGGAAGCTTACACGGAAGGTAGAACAGAGAGAGACTGGGTAGAACAATTTATTGAAACCTTCAGAAAAGCCCGTTTCCCCGATATTCCGGTACTGGATGAATTTGAAAAATCGAACAAGGGGGTTTATTCCGTGCCGGTAAGCAAACCAGAAATAGCTTTTGAAAAGTTCAGGAAAGATCCGGATGAGAATCCTCTGCCTACACCTTCGGGAAAGGTGGAAATATTCTCACAAAGATTGTTTGAAATGAATAACCCAAAGGAAATCCCCGCTGTACCAAAGTATATCACTGAGTGGGAAAGTCCTTTCGGAAAAGAAGCACAGAAATATCCACTGCAGGTCATTGGTCCGCACTACATGCCCCGCGTACATTCAACACATGATAATGTTGATGTGCTGAGCGAAGCATTCCCACAGAGGATTTTTATTAATCCGGTTGATGCCGAGCAGCGGAATCTGAAAAACGGACAGAAAGTTAAAATATATAACGAAAGGGGCACTGTTATACTTCCATGTCGCATTACTCCCCGCATTCTACCCGGCGTAATTGCTATTCCGCAGGGAGCATGGTGGAAGCCAAACGACAAGGGCTATGATGAAGGAGGTTGTGTGAATACACTGACATCAGAAAAGTGGACTCCGCTGGCATTTGGAAATGCCCAGCACACAATAATGGCTGAAGTTGAACTTTATGATGAATGAGATGAAAAGACCGGCATTTTATTTTGATTCAGAAGCCTGCTCGGGTTGCAAAACCTGTCAGATTGCCTGCAAGGATAAAAATAATCTTGACATTGGAGTAAACTGGAGAAGGGTTTATGAAATCACTGGCGGCAGCTGGGAAAAGGAAGGAGATGCATGGAAATCAAATGTTATAGCGTATAATATTTCTATGGCGTGCAATCATTGTGAAGATCCTGTTTGCCTGAAATCGTGCCCGGCAAAAGCTATCTCAAAGGAAGAAAACGGTATTGTTCTGATTGACCAGGAGAAATGCATGGGATGCAAGTACTGTGAATGGTCGTGCCCTTACAGTGCCCTTCAGTATGATGCCAAAAAAGGAGTAATGAGTAAATGCGATATGTGTGTTGATTACGTGAGAGAAGGCAAAAATCCTTCCTGTGTGGATGCGTGCCCAGCGAGGGCGTTGGATTTTGGAGAATATGATGAGCTTGTAAATAAGTATGGAGAAGATTCTCATTTACATCCTCTGCCTGCCCAGAATATTACAAAACCGTCCTTTCTTATTAATCCCCATAAAAATGCTTTGAAGAAAGAAAATAAAACAGCAGAAATATCAAATACGGAGGAAATAAAAAATGCCTAATGAAGGAGCATTGATTGGATTCACGCTATTGAGCCAGCTGGTTGTCGGGTCTCTAATCTTTTATTCGTTAATTTATTTTAGCGATAAGGGTGCTATAAGGCAGTTGCCTTTCGGATTCAATATCAGAACACCGGAATTGCTTTTGCTGGCAGGTATGATCATTGCCACAACAATTTCATTTCTGCATCTTGGTAGCCCGGCAAATGCCATTAATGCCCTGAATAATCTGGCAACATCATGGATAAGCCGTGAAATTTTAAGCCTTTTGGTATTTTCCCTAAGTCTTTTACTGTTATTTCTTGGCCGGTGGTTAATGAAATCAGGAGAAAAAATCATTTCTTTTATATTTCTTCTATCGGCAATTACAGGAATAATTTTCATCACGGTCATGATTGGTTTATACATGATCCCGACGGTTGTTACCTGGGCTACATGGCATACAGCTTTAAGCTTTGTGCTCACCACTTTAATATTAGGAATATGTGGTGTATTGGCTTATTTCGTGATTTTTAACCGGGAGGTTGAAAAAATCAAGCCGCTTCTTCAATTGCTTATGGTTTTCCTAATTATCGAGGCACTGCTCTCAGTATTAAACTATACCATGCTAAGCAATATCTCAATTCCACATACCAACCAGTTCCTATTGGAAAATCTGCATTTAAACTACAGCATTATTCGTGTTGCAGTAATAGTCGCTCTTTTAATTTTTCTGCTTTTCATCTCGCGAATAAAAATGAAATACGGAAACCTTTTCACGGTGAAGGTATTGTTAGTTCTGGCTATCATTCTGGTGTTATTTGAGCAATATGCGGGGAGGTATTTATTTTATGCGAGTTTTGTGAGGGTGGGGTTGTAGGGATTTCCGAAAATCACTGAGATAAAAGTGAAAAAATTTAGAAAAAATCACTTTTTCTATTAGTGAAATATATCCTTATTCTGTATTAAATCTTTTTCAGATGGAGAGGCTTAAATAAATATTCGAAAGTTAGAAAACAGGAGACTCAAGCAAGCTTTATTTCTTATCTCGCAGCAAGAATTTCATGGGATGAACGGTTTATTTCTTCATCTCAATAATCCTTCCCATTTCTTCCTTCAACTCTTCCACCATCTCCGGCTTTTCAAGATACAGGTTATTTTGTTCTCCCGGATCGGAACCAAGGTGGTACAACTGTCCTTTTGGGTCACCAGGTCCGGGTTCGATGCGCCCCGGCCTGGTAAATCCTCCTGATCCCAGATGGTCGATCAATTTCCAGTCTCCTGAACGGATGGTCATTGTGCCATTGGCAGATTCCATAACAATTGGCGGGCGTTCGGCAAGCTCTTCCTCATCACCGGTTAATTCACTCATAAAACTGTAGCTGTCGGGTGCGGCTCCTCCGGGAAGTTCCGAACCGGTGATATCTGCCATAGTGGCAAATACATCCGTAAAACAAATCGTCCTTGAGGATACAGCCCCTTCCTTAATTTTGCCTGGCCATTTAACAATAAATGGCATCCTGTGTCCTGCTTCCCAGGCATCTCCTTTCATTCCCCGGAAGCCTCCGGCAGCATCATGTTCAAATT
>CAZQOV010000174.1:0-3568 GCA_964595055.1 uncultured Bacteroidaceae bacterium
GCAGGCATGGTACAGCCTCAACAGATCTTCAGGATTATGGGAGAAATCCGCATCCATTTCAAAAATATATTCATAGCCTTTGGTAAGTGCCCATTTGAATCCATGAATATATGCTGTTCCAAGACCCAGTTTTCCCTTGCGTTCTTCTATATGCAGTTTCCCCGGGAATTCTTCCATAAGCCGCTTGACGATATCAGCGGTTCCGTCAGGAGAATTATCTTCAACAATGAGGATATGAAAAACTTTTTCAAGTGAAAATACCTTGCGGATAATGCTTTCGATATTTTCTTTCTCATTGTAAGTTGGTATGATTATAAGACTATCTGACACTTTCTTCTGTTTATGTCGGCTAAATTAATGTTTTAAGAAATATTTAAAAGCTGTTTAAGATAAAATAACAATTTATTTACCTTATTATTATTTTGTAATACGCACTTCCCTCTACGGTTGACAGATTCAGCAGATATAATCCCTGGGAAATTCCTTTCAGATCAAAGGAAACTTCATTTTTTCCATGTGCTGCCTTTATCATTTCCTGCCTGATCATTTTACCTTCAGGAGTTACTAATCTCAAGTTTACCGTCTGATCATCAGCAGCATCGAAAGTTATGTTTATATATTCGCTGGAAGGATTCGGATAAATACTCAGACTTCCGTTCATGAAATCTTCCGGAATTCCAGATACTGTAAACTGCATACTTGCCATATCCAGAATATTTCCCGCCATGTCAGCAATGTTCTGCACCGTCAGTTCGAAAGAACTGGCTTGCATTTCGGAAACAGTAAGATTAACCTGCGATTTAATGATGGCATGTTGGGATGCGGATTCGATGATAACTCCATTGTCAATGGAGTAATTGGCCAGGTTTTCCGCCGAAGTTTCCTCGACATCTTCACTAAAAAGAATCTGAACATTGGTGCTCAAAACAGGCTCGACGCTCACCAGTTCGGGTGCTTTTATATAAGTTTCCGGTTGAACCTCGCTTTCATCTCTCAATTCAATTTTCCATTCACTGAAATCATAATTCATGGGGCCTGTTATATTATATGCCACATTTTCCTCAGGTTCAAATTCGAAAACGGATGAATTATGTATTTTAAGGGTTCCGCTGCCGTCATTCACTTTCCACATAAAGTAATCGCCATGATAGTTGGCATCCGTGCATGTTGCATTTTCAACTTTTACCAGGATGCTTTCATGACCTTCTCCAACATCTCCTGTGGCAACAACAACCGGTTCGGGAAGCTGATGTCCGCCTGAAATGAAATAATATGCTTCCACATCTGTCATTTCAGTGATGCCGTAATATTCCTTGACAAGGCCGGTAATGATTACGCTGTCGCCTATATAAGGGTTTCTGCCCGGATCATAAATAAAAAGCCCGTTCCATTCTCCCGTTCCGTTCTGAATAAAATACTTATCTCCGAAATTACCCGTAACCACTCCGCTTGTGCTCAACACCTGTCCATTATATGGTGAGGTGTTGGTTTGTCCCTGTATATCATAAATACTTGTAAGTGTACCATTGAAAGTTTTTTCAACCTCAACGCGGTAAGAAACAGAAGTGTTTTCATTGCTGCCGTCAGTTGCTTCAATATGGTAATAAACTGCTACATCTTCATCCTGTGCAGGAATAGTGGCAGAAAAGACATCTCCATTGGAAGTCATTTCAATTTCATGCACCTGGTTCTCATACTCCAGCCCCCAGAAAAGTGTTGCAGAAATATCGTTACCGAGGTTTGATTTTATTGTTGCATTTATATTTATTGGGTCACCCGGGAAGGGCCGCAAGGGATTTATGCTGACTTCAACAAAAGTGAGGTTTTCTGCAGCGGCACCGCCCCAGATCATTTCAGCAAACAAAGGATTATCGATAAAAGGATTTCTGTTTTTTTGAAAGCTGGCGATTACATCGTTGCGATTTCTTTCAAATGCATCAGGGGGGTCCTGCAGATTCCAGGCAAGCAAAGTGGAAAGTTTGCCGTGCTCGGGAGCGGGAAAGGTGTTTATTGCATCAACTGCTTCCAGGTCAAGTTCGCCGTTTTCACCTTCATAACGGGTAGCCATGTAAAAAATGATGCGGGCAATGTCTCCTTTAACCTCGTCTCTTGGTTCCCAGGTGTCATCTGTAAAATAACATCCTGTTGCTTCCGGATGCTGCTCTCCGCCATTATCGAAATCATGGTTGCTTCGGTCGATATTTACTGAAGCATCTGCCGGTTTAAGATTGTGTATGTCATTATCCATGGGTTCTATATCGGCAAAGTTGCCATGTGATTTTGCCCATACGTGCTCACGGTTGATTTCGTTGCCGCCTGTTCCATAATCATTGTTTGGATGTGACCTGCCCGTATAAACAAGGATTACATTGTTTGGATTATCGGGATCTGCGTCCGAAAGTTTTAATATTTCCTTTGAGAAAAAATAGGAAAACTGCATATGACCACTGATGATATCATTGAGCTCTGCTTTAAGTTCTTCTCCTGTTTTTCCTGCAGTTCCATTGTAATAGCCTGTTTTCTGTCCAAAAACAACGGCCGTAATAAATATAGAAAGTATTATGCTGGCAAATCTTTTCATTTCGTATCCTTAATTTTGTTATAAAGTTATTTTCAGTGAGAGATTGTAGCGTCTTCCCAGTCCAAAGAAAACCCCGGCTGAGTTGGCATCAAAAGTACTTTGGTGATATAAATACGTATCATTGTTCTGTGCATCGGTAATGTATTTTTCATCCAGTGCATTCAATACGCTCAGACGCAATCCCATATCTACACTTTTAATTTTCCAGGAGTAACCTGTATGAAAATCGAGGGTGTAGTAATCAGGAATTTTCCATGATTGTCTCGGATTGCCATCCTCATCGAATGAATTCGGGAATCTTTCGGGATCAAGGTCCAGAGGGTTGAATTCGGCATAATGTTTTCCGAAGTATGTAAAAACCCCATTTATATATAAACCGGGGATGATTTCCCAACGCAGGCTTTCGCGGTTTTGCAATTGAGCGGCATCTCCGACAAATAAACCTTGTGCGTCAAATGGACGGGTTTCCACCAGCTGGCCGTTGTCATCATATATACGGGCTGTATCGGCGGATGTCCACCTCCAGTCACCCAATGATAATAAGCTTTCAAACATCAGATTATCCAGTATCCTAAAAGCGAATTCAACTTCAATTCCCTTATGCAGGGCATTCATATCATTGATGTTAGCCCTTCTGAGATCCCCGGTTTCCGGGTCAATAAATGTAACACCCCGGTCTGCGGGTTTATTCTCCCAGATTGTGAGATATGAATTGAGGTTTAAAGTAAATGCAGGCCGATACATGCTGTACCCTACTTCAACTGCCTTTACCCTTTCATTCATAATATCATCGAAAAGATTGTTGCTATAGTCGAAAACATTATTAAAACGCGGAGCTTTTGACATATATCCCAGATTCATGAAAACATTCATCCAGGTATTCAGGTTGTAATTTGCACCACCTTTTAGCGTAAAACCAGGAATCCATTTCCATTCTGAGGTATTCGTCCTTAATCCGGGTGAATTGTGATCATATGTCACCCCATT
>CAZQOV010000174.1:3578-5253 GCA_964595055.1 uncultured Bacteroidaceae bacterium
CAGGGTGGTGTCTCCCACATCCAATAATTTGGGAATGAAATAATCAACCCTTTGATAGCCGGTATAAGAGCCTGTCAGATTAACAAAGGTAGTAAGGTCACCCTTTTCATAACTTAGCTGACCAAATAATCCACCCCATCGTACAAGTCCATCATTATAATATCCTATTTTATCTCCCTCATAATACTTTGTATCTCCAGCAACATTCTGATTACCGTCATCATAATAATAATTACCTCCCAGAAGATCATCGACCTTCCTGTAGTGTTCACCTTTATAACTGCGCAAGTCCACACCTCCGGAAAGGTTAAACCTTTCATTTAACTGGTAATCAAAGGTAGAAAGAAGTCCTGTCCAGAAATGGTTGTTTATCGCATTGCGGAGAATATCTGAGGAAACCCCGGTTGTATTTATCGGACCGGGTAAGTTGGAGTTATAAACTTTCTGGATATCCATTTGGCCGGTTTCCGGGTCATATCCGGGTGATGAGATCGAAAGAGATCCACCACCACCGGTACCAATAGACAAGTAAAGAATATTAGATATAAAAAGTTTATCATTTACATTCCAGAAATCTCTGAGGCTGAACATAGGTTTATGGTAGAAATTGAATGCCGTGCTTTGGGCTTCTTTTTCATGAAAAACCGTATCTCCATTTGTGATGTCCCTGCGGCTTAGGTATCCCCAGTTTGGGTTATAGCGAAGGCCCATATCTGTAGGCACGCCTATATTGTTCAGTTTGTTAATGAATTGAGGATCCATTCCGGCATCGACTGCATAAGCAGAATCGAATGTGGAGATATGTTTTTTATAACTCCTTTGTCCATGCTCCTGAGGAGCACCCATGGCAGTAAAACTAAGCACGTGGTCACCCAGTTGCTTGTCCAGGCGGAGGAAATAAAAATATCCTTTGGTCCATGCCTGGTCAACCCAGCCATTTCCCTGTTTGTACGATCCTGCAAAAGTTACTCCCCAACCATTGTCCAGTCGGCCGGTTGTGACCCCGACAGAAGTTCTGAAAAATCCGTCACTTCCCACTTCCTGTTTTAAGACTACGCCTTTGTTTGCATCTATACCTTTGGTCATGATATTAATGGTACCTCCAACAGAAGGGATGGCCAGTTTTGAAGCACCAAGACCTCTTTGTACCTGTGTTTTGCGCATCACCACATCCAGTCCGAACCAATTTGACCAGTAAACCCAGCCGTTTTCCATATCATTTACCGGAATTCCATCAAGCATAACAGCTACATTGCGCTGGTTAAATCCGCGGATGTTGATGCGGGCATCCCCGTCACCGCCACCTTGTTGGGTAGCATAAACACCCGGAGTGGCATTTAATATGAGCGGAATATCCCTGGCACCAAGTTGTTCTTCCAACTGCATAGGCGTGACATTGGAAAATGCCACGGGCGTTTCACGGGTACGGGCAAGGTCTCCCACCACTTCAACCTCATTCAGCATGATGGTTTCAAGCTCGAAGTCAAGGTACATATTGGAATTGACATCAATTTGCCTTACTTCGGGCTGAAAGCCGATATAGGAAACACGCAGTTCGTATGATCCTTTTTTTAGTTGCAGTCTGAATTCACCATTGATATCCGTTACCGTTCCCGTGCCTTCGCCATAGGTAACATTCACTCCAATCAACGGCTCTTCCATAGTTTTATCTGTA
>CAZQOV010000175.1:0-5209 GCA_964595055.1 uncultured Bacteroidaceae bacterium
GTTTTGCTTGTGGCCCTTCTGAATACTTTTTTCCAGTATTCATTATTTTACACCGGCTTAAATCTGGTACCTGCTGCTCTTGCTGCAATCGTAATTGGTTCGGGACCTATATTTATTGCAATGCTTGCCCATTTTATGATTCCCGGAGACAGGATGCCGGTTTCCAAATTTCTCATATTTATCCTCGGGTTTTTAGGAATAGTTCTGGTAAGCTTCGGAAGAAACAGGATTTCTGAGCTTGAAGAAGTTGGTATAGCAGGGATTCTTATTCTTCTGAGCGTGAACCTGGTTTCGGGTCTTGGAAATATTTTTGTTGCACGCGACGCAGCCAAAGTGCCCCCTTATATTCTTAGTTCTTCATCACTTATAATAGGGGGAGCTTCTTTGTTCATTTTTTCAATCTTTATCGAAGGATTTCAACCTGCTGCCAAGCCACCTGTATTCTACGGGGCCCTGGCCTGGTTAAGTTTCCTGTCTGCTGCAGCTTTTTCAATCTGGTTTACCCTTCTTAAAAGACCCGGAGTTAAAGTATCCAACCTCAATTTCTGGAAATTTTTGATTCCGGTGGTCGGGGCTATTCTGGCATGGATAATTATTCCCGGAGAGCATCCTACCTGGATTGCCATAGCAGGGATGATAATCATTGCCATTTCCCTGATTGCTTTGAACATTTATAAACGTAGGGTTGAGATGATGAAATAGCAAAATTTCCCGGACTTTTTTACATAATAATATCCTTTAAATTACAGGATGACATTCTGGTAATACAGATATTGCATTTTGTCAAAATCACTTTTCATTTCGGTTTCAGATCCCGTCATTTTCATACATTTATGACCACAACAAATAACCCTAAAATTTACCGAAATGAATTTTCAGATACCCCGCTTGCCTTATTCCTTCGATTACCTGGAACCTTATATAAGCCGCAGGACAATAGAGTTTCATTATTCCAAACATCATCAGGCTTACGTGGATAAACTTAATAATCTGACAAGGGATACCGATTGGGGAAAAGTTTCGATTGAGGAACTGATCAGGTCTACACAGGGTAATATCTTTAATAATGCTTCCCAGGTCTGGAATCATGCTTTTTACTGGCATTGTCTTGGCAGGGAAAAGACCGGAATTGTTTCAGAAGATTTTAAAACCGCTTTAGAGGAAAATTTTGGGGGAGTTGAAGCATTTAGAGATCAGTTTATGCAGGCGGCAGTTACATTGTTCGGATCCGGATGGACCTGGCTGGTAAAGGACGAAGAAGGGAAACTAAGCATAATGCAGGGGCCTAATGGCTGGAATCCCATTATTGATAATTATATACCCCTGTTAACATGTGATGTGTGGGAGCATGCTTCTTATCTCGATTACCAGAACAGAAGGCTGGATTACCTGGAATCATTCTGGAAACTTGTAAACTGGAAAAAAGTTGAGGACAGGTACAGGAAAAATGATCATCTGATGACCGATTGCTTTTAATCAGAATTCCGCATAAAACTAATAATCCTCATCCTCCTGGTTTTTTAACATTTCCTTTGTGGAAAGCAGGCCACAGGCTGCAAGTATGTCTTCACCGCGTGAACGGCGAATGGTGGTTGTTATTCCTTTTTGGCTTAAGCTGGCTTTAAATTCTTCGATTATATGTCCCGGAGATCCCTCAAGTGGTGTGTCGGGAATTGCATGGAAGCGTATAAGATTCACTCTGCATTTTATTCCGTGTAAGAGACGGCTCATTTCATTCACATGATGACAGGTATCATTCAAATCCCTGAACATAATGTATTCAATGGAAATCCTCCTCTGTCTTGACCAGTCATATTTCCTGATTTCTTTGAGTACTTCCCTGATTGGATACACATTTTCAACGGGCATCAATTTTTTTCTCTCATCGTCGAAAGGGGTATGCAAGCTTATGGCAAGATGACATTCCGAATTCTCCAGGAAGGTTTTCATACCCGGAATCATCCCTATTGTAGAAACCGTGATCCTCCTCGGACTCATGCCGAATCCCCACTCCGATGTCAGTATCTCCAGGCTTTTCAGTACCTCCTCAGTATTGTCAAGAGGCTCACCCATACCCATGTAAACAATATTGCTGAGCTTATCTCTTTCCGGCAGGCTCCTGATCTGGTTTATTATTTCACCGGAAGAAAGATTTCCCTGGAAGCCCTGTTTGCCGGTCATGCAGAAAAGACATCCCATTTTGCATCCCACCTGCGAGGATACACAAAGGGTTTTGCGATTGGTTTCGGGAATGTAGGCGGCTTCAATGAATTTTTCATTAAGAGCCGGGAAAAGATATTTTTTTGTTCCGTCGACAGATTCCTGATAATTAAGATATTTTCTATCCCCAGTGATATATCTTTCAGCCAGCAATCTGCGATTCTTAAGTGAAAGATTTGACATTTCATCTATATCGCTGATGTCTTTTTTATAAAGCCAGTTGGCAATTTGCTGTGCGGTAAATACAGGAAGACCCAGTTCTTTGACCAGCTCCTTTAATTCTGAAAGTGTTTTCCCTAATAAAGTTTCTTTTTCCATACTAAAAATAAATTTCCGCAATAACCGAATC
The DNA here is from genome assembly GCA_964595055.1 of uncultured Bacteroidaceae bacterium. Taxonomy (GTDB): domain Bacteria; phylum Bacteroidota; class Bacteroidia; order Bacteroidales; genus CAYRTD01. The sequence goes on from CAZQOV010000175.1 coordinate 2,570, forward strand.
AAATTCTATGCCTTTTGATACCAGTATGTCGCGTGTCTGCACAACCATCTCGGAACTGCCGCAAAGATAGTACTTATAATCTGGGGGGAAGGATTCCTGTTCTTTTAGCCAGGCAGTTAATCTGCCATTATATACCTTCTCGCTTTTTTCGCGTGTGCAGCACCGGATATATTTTTCATTCAAGACCCGTTCGAATTCCTTCTGGAAATAAAATGATTCCAGTTTTTTGCCACCGTGAATGATGACCTTATTATAGATGTTTCCTGAAAAAAACATGGACGCAAAAGGTGCAATTCCGGTTCCTGAAGCGATCCACCAGGCTTTTTCATTCATGGGACATATAAAGTTCCCCATTGGATCCCCTGCGAAAATAGTATCTCCCGCTTTCATTCCAGACATCTTTTTTGTCAGCCTTCCTTCCTCCTTGATGTCGAATAGTATTTCCATTGTTTTATTTCCCGGAGCACTGCAAATACTATAAATGCGTGGAGGAAGAGCGAGATCCTCTGTTAACTCAATAACCTGGCCAGGAATAAAATCCGGCCGATAATCGAGAGAAAGAATATAAACATTCCCGGCAATTTCTTTTACCGAGCTTAACTGTACTTTTTTCATGATTATTAGCAATAAGAAAGCAAATAAAACGCAAAATTGTTTTCTTAAGAAAAAATTAACACCCTTATTTTAACAAAGAGTTTTTGTAATTGAAAAAAATATCACATATTTGCTTTCGAATTAAATAGAAAATGAAGAGAATTCTTAACATATGGTGGTGGCAGAAACTTACAATTCCAACAGGGATGTAGGATGGTTCTGCTATAACACCAAGTGAAAAGCATTAGGCCTGTCGACTCCCGACAGGCTTTTTTTTTGATCTAATATCATGAAAAATGAAAAAAACAAAACTTTACCCTAAGTTGAATTTATTGCCTCCCGGGGTATCCGATCTTATAACTCCTGTAAGTATATATCTTAAGGTCAGGGATAAATTTCCCAATGCTGTGTTGTTGGAGAGTTCTGATTATCATGGAGGAAAAAACAGTATGACCTATATTTGTTTTGATGTGCTTGCCGATTTCAGGGTTGAAAGGGGGGAGATCAGAATATTATTTCCCGATGGTGAAATGGAATCGACTGAGATCAAAGATAATCTTAGCCTTTCCGGTACACTGGCTGAGTTTCTTCGTTCCTTTGAATTAACCGGACAAGGCGATACAGGCAGAATGAAGACCAATGGTTTATTCGGCTATACTTCTTTCGATGCTGTGCAATATTTTGAGACCCTGAAATTTCAGAACCCTGTTAGTGAGGAAAGCCGTATTCCGGAAGTTAATTATTCACTTTTTCGGTTTATCCTTGCCATTGATCACTTCAATAACCAGCTTTTTCTTCTTCAGAATGGACTTTCTGAGGAAGAAAATCATTTCAATATGGTTATGGAGCTATTAAGAAACCGGGCGGTCGGAACTTTCAGCTTTAAAACAGAAAGTGAAGAGAGAAGCAATATTAATGATGATGAGTACATGAATATGGTTTCACAGGGAAAGAAGCATTGCCAGCTTGGGGATGTTTTCCAGATAGTGCTTTCAAGACAGTTCTACCAGGGATTTAAGGGTGATGAATTTAATGTATACCGGTCACTTCGTGGTATAAATCCTTCACCATATCTTTTTTATTTTGATTATGGAGGGTTTAAGCTTTTCGGTTCTTCACCTGAAGCCCAGCTTGTAATAGAAAATGGCATCGCGCGTATAAATCCTATTGCCGGCACATTTAAAAGAACTGGCAATGATGAAAAAGACCGTCAGCTCGCAATCGATCTGACCAATGATGCGAAGGAAAATTCCGAACATGTTATGCTTGTTGATCTTGCACGTAATGACCTGGGAAGGAATTCCGAACATGTTAAGGTAAAAACCTACAGAGAGGTCCAGTTTTATTCCCATGTAATCCATCTTGTTTCGGAAGTGACAGGTGAGCTGCATAAGAATTTCAATCCTGTTAAGGTTTTTGGCGATTCTTTCCCTGCAGGTACCCTTTCAGGAGCACCTAAATTCAAGGCAATGGAACTGATTGACAAATATGAAAACAGAAACAGAGGATATTATGGCGGAGCACTCGGATACCTGGGTTTCAACGGTGATGTAAATCATGCTATAATGATCCGATCTTTTTTAAGCAGGAACAATACTCTTTATTACCAGGCAGGTGCCGGTATAGTAGCTGCTTCAGATGAAAAGAAAGAACTGGAGGAGGTGAATAATAAACTTGGTGCACTTAAAACGGCCATTAATCAGGCCGGAGACCTTTAAAATACAAGAAATTATGAAAATACTGGTTATTGATAATTACGATTCCTTCACTTATAACATAGTAAGCTACCTGAAAGAGATCTCCAGTCAGGACATCAGCGTGTTTCGCAATGACAAAATCAGCCTCGAAGAGATCGGGGCTTACGATAAGATCGTTCTGTCGCCCGGACCCGGGGTTCCTGTTGATGCCGGGATAAGCCTCGAGCTCATAAAAAGATGGGCTCCCGAAAAAAGCATACTCGGGATATGCCTGGGCTGTCAGGCTATAGCTGAAAGTTATGGGGGTGAGATCCTTAATCTGGATAATGTCTATCACGGTGTGGCCACC
>CAZQOV010000176.1:0-5133 GCA_964595055.1 uncultured Bacteroidaceae bacterium
TTTGATCAAGAAAAGGGTGTGCCTTCTCTTGTAGATTGGCCAGATGAGGCATGCTGTTTTCATATGAGAATCCTTTTTTACCAAGAACATATTTTACAGCTCCTGTTGCAGCATAAGGAGCCAGGAAGGCACCGATGTTAATACCCATGTAAAAGATATTGAAAGCATTGTCGCGCTGATGAGCATATTCAGGATAGTCATAAAGTTTTCCTACCAATGCCTGAAGGTTTCCTTTAAAAAATCCCGTACCCAGTGAGATTATACCCAGGGCTATAATTATGATGATCAGTTCCCATTGCATGTCAAATAAACCCTGTGTATAACCCGGTATTGTCAGGATGATCTTTCCCACAAAGGCAATGATAATACCCCAGGTAATGGTACGTCCGTATCCCCACCTATCGGCTATTATACCACCCAGGATGGGCAGAAAATAGATGCCGAACAGAAATCCTCCGTAATAATCTCCTGCAGCACCTGCACTGAATCCAAACCTGGCTTGAAGATATAACACAAATATTGCCAACATGGTATAGTAGCTAAATCTTTCCCCCATATTAGCAAAGAATGCTACAAATAGTCCTTTTGGATGGTCTTTAAGCATAATTTTAAGATTAGTAGTTATCTATTAGATTAAAAAAACAGAGTCAAATATAGAATTTTTTTGAGAGCTATTGATGTGTTATATAAGATGTATTTTGTGGAATTCTTACAAATTGGAAAGGATATAGAAGGATATAAAACATTTGGGCGGGACTTTTGTAGGTAGTGATAGGAGGGTTTAAGGGTTTAAGGGTTTAAGGGTTTATAGTTTATTGTTCCCGCCTGCCGAAGTGCTGGCCTATGCATTGGCTGGCAGGTATGGGTTGAGAGATAGCCCAACTGTTTACCCATTACTGTTTACCGTTTACTTTTAAACGATTGAAATTTATCAGTAAATTTGTTTAAAACAATAGATCATGAAAATATTCAAAACCGAACAGGTCAAAGAAATTGATCAGTACACGATAGAAAATGAGCCCATTGCATCTATAGACCTTATGGAGAGAGCTTCTCTAACTTTTGTGAATTGGTTTATGCGTAATTTTGATAGCTCACGCAAGGTGATAGTTTTCGCCGGGCCAGGAAATAATGGGGGAGATGGTCTAGCCATTGCACGGCTGCTTGAAAAGCGTTTCTTCAAGGTTGAAGCCTATCTGTTAAAATTGGGAAGCAGCTTTTCTGAGGATTTATCTGCCAATAAAGAAAGGCTCGAAAAATCAGGTGCCAGGCTAAGGCTTATTGAAAATGAAGAGGAACTGCCTGAATTATCTGATAATATTCTTATAGTTGATGCCATTTTCGGTTCCGGGCTTTCCAGGGTAGCCTCAGGATTACCGGCTGCAGCCATTAAATTAATAAATTCATCGAAAGCAGAGGTGGTTTCCGTGGATATCCCTTCGGGTCTGTTCGGTGAAGATAATAGTGAAAACGATCCGGAACTTATCGTTCATGCCGATTACACGGTCAGTTTCCAATTTCCTTTTCTGTCATTTTTCTTCCCCGAGAATGAACAGTTTTGTGGTGAATGGCATGCCTTTTCCATCGGTTTACATCCGGAAGCAATCGAAAAGACGTCCTCGAATTATTACCTTGTTGATCAACAATATGCACTTGGAAAAGTCGCCAGACGATCAAAATTTGCCCATAAAGGAAGTTTTGGAAATGCCCTTTTCATCTCCGGAAGCGATGGAATGATGGGAGCCGCGGTTCTTGGGATAAAGGCTTGTTTAAGAGCAGGAGCCGGACTTGCCACTGCACATGTTCCGGGAAAAACTTATCCCGTTATTCAAACAACCGTACCGGAAGCCCTGATAAGTATTGACCCTTCCGAGGTGATTTTTACCGATATCCCGGACCTGAAACCATATTCGGCGATTGGAGCCGGACCGGGATTAAAGACCCTTCCAAAAACCGTCAGGGCTATGGAAAAATTACTGAAAAGTGCTGAGGTTCCACTTGTACTTGATGCAGATGCCCTTAATATTATTTCTGAAAATAAGGATCTTATGGATTTGATTCCCGAAGGTACTGTTCTTACCCCCCATCCAAAAGAATTTGACCGACTGTTTGGAGAATCGGATAACATGTATCAAAGACATCAAAAACAACTTGAAGCAGCTAAAAGGTATAAATGCTATATCGTTCTGAAATTTGCCTATACCCTGATCAGCGATCCTGAAGGTACCACCTGGATAAACAAAAGCGGCAATCCGGGGATGGCCTCAGGAGGAAGTGGTGATGTACTTACGGGCATGATCCTTTCCTTTTTGGCCCAGGGCTACCATCCAAAAGATGCTGCGGTACTCGGAGTTTATCTTCACGGACTGGCGGCAGACCTGGCACTTGAAAAACAAAGCGAAGAATCGCTTATTCCCGGTGATATTATTGATTACCTGGGCAGCGCATTTAAAGTTATCGATCCTCATACTAAAACCTGAAAAAATCCTTTATATATTTGGGAAAAATTTTTAAACAATGAAAAATATCGTACTGCTGGTTTTATTGGCCAGTTTATTTTCCTGTTCAACCACATCAGAAATCCAGGTGAGTAAAGTTGGGAATGAACCTGAAGAATATCTGGAAAGAACCATTTACGTTCTTCCCCAAACCTTATTTATGGTAAGCCTTGAATATGAAAAGGAAACTTTTATACCCGGTCCGTATCGGTTATACACAGAGAAATTTCTGGGCCTTGAAGACTATATTGCGCAGAGGGGTATTAGCTATCGTTTGCTTAATGTTGATCTTGAAAGCTTTACAGAACCGGATCCGGATCATTATTATAGTGTGAATCTGATTAAAGGGAATTTTGACCGGGAAGCATATCTGGAATTATCGGACCACGGTTTTATTCTTGATCCCTCGGCTCGTTTTGGAACGGAAAAGGAGAGAATCGATGCTGAAAGTGAACCCGAACTGCCTTATTTCACGGATTTGTCAGTAAATAGAAACCTCAGGGAGGTGACCGATACCTTATATAAAACCATAATTAGAGACAGCTCTTATGTAAGAGTGCCGGTTTTACGGAGTCACAGGGAAGCCAAGACCCTTGAGCAGAAGGCTGAAGAAGCTGCGAACTTTATTATTAGGATCAGGAATAGGAGGTTCAGGTTGCTGGCCGGGCAGAATGAATTGTTTCCTGAAGGCGATGCCCTGGCGGTTTCAATTGAAGAATTGGACAAACTTGAAAAAGAATATCTTCAATTGTTTCTGGGAAAGCGTATTAAAGAAAAATTCAAAAAGAGCTTTATTGTAGTCCCTGATGCCGGGTCAGAATCGCGTAGTTACACTTTTGCCCGGTTTTCTCCAGAAGCCGGGCTTCTGAAAGCAGATGATTCAGCAGGGAAAGCTCTTGAGTTATGGATTGAGCCCCAACATAAAGTACTGAACCTTCCGGATGCTACTTTGGAGCAAAATGTCAAAAACCAAATTTTCTATCGTGTTCCTGATATCGCAGAAGTCAAAGTTCAGCTGGTGAATGAAATTCTTTATGAAAAAAGATCAACAGTATATCAGTTGGGAAATATTCTTTCTTATCCTGTACATTTGGAAAAAGGGAAATAGGTCCATAAAAAAAGGGTTAAAATTCTCCATCGCCGATTAACCTCAGCCGTTCTAAAAAAGCGCTTACATTTTTGTAGCCCCGGTCCACTCCAAGGTACACCATATCTTCATTCAAATAAGCAATGGAAGGGTATGCCAATCTACCCTCAAGTAAAATGGCAATGAGTTCGTGATAGCCTCCTGTGTTATTTGCTTCATTGGCAGGAAGGTAACGGAAGGAACGGTTATCATACTGGATGTTCTTTTTAAAATTATTGTTGATTTTAACCGGATGGTAATGCCGGCTTATAAAATCACTAATGGCAGAATCAGAAAAGGTTTCCTTTTCCATTTTTCTGCACCAACCACAGTTATTTGAATAAACATAGACCATGAATTTTTTAGGGTCTTTTTTATTTCTGATGACAGCCTCCTCAAAATTTATCCAGGGAATCTCTTGTTTTTCTTCCTGTGCTGAAAGAAGAGAAAAAGAAGAGAGCATCAGGGAGAAAACCATCAGGTGCTTGCGTATTTTCATTGTTTTGCTAAATCTTTCTTCAAATATAACAAATCGGACCGAAGTTTAATGATCAGCTAATGATCAGGAAGAACAAATACTAAACCCGGGGTGAGATAAATTTGCCGGGACTCCGGAATACCTTTCCGACGTCCTTTGGAATTTTCTCTGCAAAATATTTAGTACATTGCAGGTTGAAAACCAAAATGAAAAAAAATGTCAGCACCGGATCAGCTTGTCCTTTATTTCCTGTTAAAACATCAGGAATACATTAAGGACAGGTTAATATACGGAAAACAAATTTTAAATATCAGATAATATGAGCGATGTAAAAAATCTAGAACCCGGATTATGGAAAATATTTCATGAGCTTACCCAGATTCCCAGGCCATCCAAAAAGGAAGGAAGGGCTGTTGAATTTGCAAGGAATTTTGGTAAAAAGCTCGGACTCGAAACCAGGGTTGACGAAGCAGGAAATGTTGTCATCCGGAAGCCGGCTACAAAGGGATATGAAGACAGGAAAGGAGTCATTCTTCAGGCCCATCTGGATATGGTTCCACAGAAAAACGCGGATAAAGATCATGATTTTGAGAACGATCCCATTGAAGCAAGACTTGATGGTGAATGGGTTACAGCCAATGGTACTACTCTTGGATCGGACAACGGGATTGGAGTAGCTGCAGCCCTGGCCGTTATACAATCTGAAGATCTGGAACACGGGCCATTAGAAGTACTTCTAACCATTGATGAGGAGACAGGAATGACTGGTGCTTTTGGGTTGAAACCTGGTTTTTTGCTGGGGGATATTCTGCTTAACCTGGATTCGGAAGATGAAGGGGAATTGTACATCGGATGTGCAGGAGGGATGAATACTTCTGCTAAACTGGAATATCAGGAAGTTTCCGTACCTGAGGGTCATGTTGCCTTTAAATTAGAGATGAAAGGTCTAAAAGGAGGGCATTCTGGTCTTGACATACATCTGGGACGCGGAAATGCCAATAAGTTGATGAACCGATTTCTTTGGCAGGCCA
>CAZQOV010000177.1:0-5074 GCA_964595055.1 uncultured Bacteroidaceae bacterium
GAATGCCAGAAGATCATTATGTTTTTGAAGGATCTTTTTATCTTCCTCTGAAATGTAGTGTCCGTACTTTTCTGTGTATTCAGGATCATTAAAACCTATATTGCCAAGAGTGTAGATGTGGGTGACATAATTAATGCCGAATTCGAAGTCGGTTCCGATGCTTGCATTGTCTTGTGAGTATATTATATTGAAAAGCAAGAAAAAAAAAGTCAAAATAAGTAATCTTTTTATAAACGTAATTTTCGTTTCCATTTTATTACAGAATGTTTATTATGGGTTGGTTTCTTTACGTTCATAAAGACGGCTTTTTATTGAATTTGCTGCTTTGTCTCTGATAAAAGTACTAAGATGTATCACATTCGCATTCAACTTCTTTAAACAGCTTCTCGAACTCTTCCTTATAGTTAAGGTAGGAATTAAACCGCCTACAATCATGAAACAAAAAGCATTCGCAAAACAGGCAGGTGAGAAAATTAAGAATAAAATTCAGCACAAAAGTTATATTTGTCATTGATATGCATCGGTTTTTAATTTTTTCAATGCACAAATAGTAACCAGGAAATAAATTCTATATCTATGGCGAAAACATCTTCCACACAAGAAAAAATCGAATCGACCTTCCGGCAGCAGGTTCAAAAGGACAAAAAAGTAAGAAATGCATACCTCCTTGTTCATTCCGAAAAACTGGGTATAGATCTTAATATTGCTGAAGGCAGGACCGGTGATATTCCTGCTCATCCCGCTCAGCCCAATCACCTGGCATCTGTAGGTAAGTTGTTTACGGCAACCCTTATTGGGATGCTTTACGATAAAGGTCTTCTTGATTACGATGACAAGATTGCAACCTATTTGGATCCGGAGCTTATGAATGGCTTGCATGTGTATAAAGGGAAAGACTATTCCGGCGATATCACCATCAAACAATTATTGAAACAAAACTCAGGATTAAATGATGTCTTTTTTCCACTGGTTGAAAAGATGATGGAAGACCCTCTGCTGGAATATACTGTAAGGGAGGCACTGGAATGGGGGAAAACAAATACAAAGCCTGTGGGAAAACCTGGTCAGAAGCATTCTTATAACGATACCAATTATCATTTGCTTGGTCTGATCATCGAAAGTGTCACAAAAAAGGCTTTTCATGAAGCCATGCGCGAAATGATATTTGAGCCGTTAAACATGGAAAATGCCTGGATACATGGTTATTCACAGGCAATGAAAAAAGCTCAATATCCCCCGGCTCATATTTATTTGTACAATATAAATTTTATCGACAACGACAGAATGGCTCAGATTGATTATGCCGGAGGGGGCGTTGTTGCACCTTTGAATGAATATCTCAAATTTATGAAAGCCCTTGTAAATGGCCGCCTGGTCAAAAGAGCGACCCTTGACAGGATGATCAATGATGACATCAAGATGGGATTTCCTGCCATCGGGTTTGATTATGGCTATTCCATCTGGAAACCGAAAGCCATTCCGGTAATGCTACCTGAAAAGTATTATTGCTGGGGTTGTGTAGGGATTACAGGAGCCTACATGTTTTACCATCCGAAAACTGAAAGTTTTGTGATCGGCACATTTAACGATCAATCCTATACCTCAAAAGCACTGAGATTTATGCTGACAAAAGTGATTAAGCCTTTATTGAAATTAGAACAGAAGAAAGCCTCTTAAAGACATGAAGACTTACATTATTTTTAGTTTAGTGTTTTTTGTGATCCATTTTGTTTGTTATACACTTGCAGGCATCATTGACCTTCAACTGGCAAAAAAAATGTATTCCGGTAAAAACGGGATTTATTTTCCGGGCGTTGATCAGGATACTCAATCCTTCCATGAAAACCACCTACGCCAAAACTTCCCACTCTCATAATTATGAACAATTATCGTAATTTCTTGATTTGTTTGTCTACATTTGCCGTTTAAACCTTATAATCTGTTGGGAATTTAAAATGAGAAATCTAAAAATTGGCGGAATAAATATACCTGTTCCTGTTATCCAGGGAGGTATGGGTGTGGGCATTTCAATGTCTAAACTGGCCGTTGCAGTTGCTAATCAGGGTGGAATAGGTGTTATTTCTGCAGCCGGACTTGGGCTGGTGCATCGAAATCCTGCCCTGAGTTATCTGGAAGCTAATATGGAAGGTTTGCGGATAGAATTGCAAAAAGCAAGGGAGAAAACAAAGGGTGTCATTGGAGTGAATATCATGGTAGCCATGACCAATTTTGCCGATTTGGTAAAGACAGCAATATCAGAAAAAGCCGATATCATCTTTTCAGGAGCTGGGTTGCCTCTTGATCTGCCTTCATTTCTGAAACCGGAAAGCCTGACCAAACTGGTTCCTATAGTCTCTTCGGGCAGGGCGGCAAAAATCATCTGTGAAAAGTGGAAGTCAATACATAATTACCTTCCGGATGCATTTGTAGTCGAAGGTCCAAAAGCCGGAGGCCATTTGGGTTTCAAAAAGGGCAAACTGGATGATGCAAATAACTCCCTGGAGGAACTTGTTTCCGATGTCGTAAAGGAAGTCAGTTTCTATGAAGAAAAATACCAGAAAGAAATTCCTGTTATTGCTGCCGGTGGCATTTATACCGGGGAGGATATTTTTAATATTATGCAAAAAGGCGCCAAGGCTGTTCAATTAGGCACCCGTTTTGTCACCACCCATGAATGTGATGCCTCATCGGAATTTAAGCAAGCTTATATTGATGCCTCTGAAAATGATATGGAAATTATTCAAAGTCCCGTAGGCATGCCTGGTCGCGCAGTAAAAAACCAATTTATTGATAAGGTTAAAATGGGGATGAAAATGCCCATAAAGTGCCCCTTCCATTGCATAAAAACCTGTGATGTATCCAGCAGTCCTTATTGCATCATTACAGCCTTGTATAATGCCTACAAGGGGAATATGAAAAGCGGTTATGCTTTTGCGGGGACAAATGCATACCTGGCAACCAAAATCAGTTCAGTTAAAGATATTTTTACCGAGCTTATTTCCGATTTCCAAAAGGCAATGATTAAGGCTGATAGTAGCAGGAGATAATATTCTCTCAAAGTCAGGAATTTACTATCGCTTCACATGCGTAAGTTAAATACCTGTCAATCCTACTGTCAATCCTACCCCATCCATTAAAAAGAGCCTATCACCAGATGCCATCCTGGCCATGAGCATCGTAACAGGGGGGCCCAGGTAAAAGCTAACCAAACCCCATGAGCAAGAAGGCCAACCAGCATATTCGGCGCTGCAGTGGCCCAGCCTGCCCAACGAAAACGGCCTTTCAAAAAGTAAAAGGCTGTCAATCAATGTCTTTAGAGGGAACATGGGCCTTAGAGTGGGAAGAAACATCCAAAATCTCATGCCTGTCCATCTCTGCCCAGTACTTCATGGCCAGCTTTTCTATATATAGCCAGTATTCAGGATTTTCAAGTCCGTAATTATCGACGCCGTATTTAATGTCTTTTTTCATTTGTTCGGCTATCCTGGGCTTGACAGAAAAGCGAACTTTGTGACCGTTAAATTCAAATGTAGCTTCAGGGATTTTGCTGATGGTATCGGAAATGGTGATCAAGCCCTGACCTATGGTCGAACCGGTGCTGATCTGAAGTCCATCGTTGAAACAGCTCAGGGGTGGTTTCCTGCCCGCAAAACTAATAATCTTTAAGTTATTGATTCCAATGTTGAAATATTCCATGGCCCGTATGCCCATTTTAGCTCCAATGATGGAATAGATGCCGGTATGACCATGAATTTCATTCGTCATGCAGATGGCTTTCCATTCAACGGGACCGTATCTATTAAGGATAGAGTCTAATAATTCCGCATAACCCGCCTGATATAAGTCTGGGTTTACAGGAAAATCAACAAACACCCGGTTATTCACCGCAGTCGAAGAGACCAATAAAGTGCTTATGGATTCAATAATGAAATCTGCCGGGATATTGGAATGAATGGAGGCGGAATGGATGTTATCCTTTACATTGACAGTAAAAATGATAGGCACTGTGAGATAAAGAGGAATCAAATCTTCGCGCATCATTAAGCGACTGTTCTTTACCTTTTCCAACACGGGAGGTTGTTCATGGACATATTCGATTTGATTTGCGTAAATGGAATTGTTGTTTTTAATTTCTCTCAAATAGTTTTCATCGATAAACCATTTGTTATCATTGTTGCTCACAATGTCCAGTCTTATATTCATTTTTTTAAGGTAATTGTAACTTTCTGAAGAATTGATATTTTCTTCTCTGTCTTCGTTGTTAAACCAGATGATTCTCTTTATTTTACTATGCAGTTCAGGTCGTGATTTTAAAACTCCGTAATAGGTATCAAGAGAACCCAGAGCAATTAGAATGATTTTTGTTTTGTAATTTTCCAGCATTTCAATCAACATTTCCTTTGAATCTGGATAATGATTAAAATTTTTGAGGGTTTCCTCATAGCTCCAGTGAATTGCAGCATCGAATGAAGCTTGCGAGGGCGTCCCGGTGTGAATTGATTTTCCGATGCTTGTAGGAATTCCTTCGTGATGAAATCCAGATAACAATCCCCTGATTTTTTGATACGTTTTTTCTGGGGTTAAACTACCGTGTGAGCAACTAATGCCCAGCACACGTATATCATTTCCGGCCAGGAGCATGGAAATGGCCCTCATGTCTGCCAGATCCCCATCAGTATCTATTGCTACATGATATCTCGGGTCAGCATTATGTGCATACAGCTGGGTGCCCATGAGTATAAAAAGAAATATAATATTAAGAAATTGTTTTAACATCGAAATGGTTTTTATTTGGAAATTTTTATAAATATACCCTAAATAATAACTGATAAAAAGAAAATATTATTATAGTCACGGTATGAATTCACAGAAAGCTGAAAGGCTTATCTCATAGCTTTTTTTGTCTTTTTTAGGCTCCAAGGTTAAATTTTTGAATTTTCTCTGCAAAAGTCAATTCTCTAATTTGACCATTCTCTTTTTTCTGTTAAAAGACCTTTTGCTTTTTAAACGTCACCCATAAAAACAGGAGTGCCATAACTGTACCGATAAAATCAGCCAGAGGAAATGCAAGCCA